>NZ_JADEXR010000097.1 GCF_015206995.1 aff. Roholtiella sp. LEGE 12411
GTTGTGAAAAAACCTGTATCAAAGTTTCGCTCCAAAAAACCAAAGCACAGAGGTACTGGACAGCGAGTTGAGGCTCCAAATTTTCACATCATCAATAACGCTTTTAGCCTTAACTGAACCGTATTGCTTTTGACCTTTGACTCTGGACAACCTCTGGCGTTAAAAATATGACACTTGCGTAAGTCCTGATTAATTAGGAATTTGTATTTTTAATCAAGATTTGCTGGTAACTATACCAGACTTAATAAAATTATTTTGCAATAATGAAAATTATTTTATTATTCTCTGTAGAAAAATATATGTATCATTTTCTTGACTCGACAATAGAGATATTACCTAAAAAATTATCCAATCTATTGACATTATCTATCAATCAGATGTATCTTCACAAAAGTGATACTTAGGATTACCTCTCAAAAGTCGCTGATTCAATCAAGAAGGCTTTTACGCCTATAACTTTTGCTCAAAGCGCATTTGCATTGACACCTTGGTGTGTCATATTTTGTGTTTTGTGAAGTTTTTCTTTGCAAGCTATTGAGTTTTTTCTCAATAATTTGGATATATAGTGTCAATTACTTTAACACTTATACATTCCAAATTTGACCTCAAAAGCTTCGTTGATACTGAATAATCAGCGATCGCCCCCAAACTGGGGCAGGTTCTGTTGGAAATTTACTACACCAAGTTTTCAGAAATATTCTCAATGACATCCAATAACAACTTCAACCATTCATCTACCTTATTTCCTGGCAGTACCACCGCAGATTTAGGTATATTCCGCACCGAATCATCACCTCTAGATTTCCGCCTCCCTAACTCCCGCTCCAGTGGCCCGATCTACGGCACGGCGGGTAATGATGTGATTACTGCCACGGTTAAAAGCATCATCTTTGCAGATGAAGGGGTAAACCTGATCACCACTGGGCTGGGTAATGATGTAATTTCTTCTGGTGGTAGCAGTGATTTCATTGATGCGGGTGCTGGGAACAACACCATCTTTGCAGGCGGAGGCAATAACCGCATCGTAACCAGGGCAGGCAACGATATCATCAATGCCGGTGCAGGGAACGATACAATCTACTCTGGCAAGGGTAACGACATAATTTATGCAGGGGCAGGTAACAACGTCATTAATGCAGGTACGGGCAGAGACTCTGTGTACCTTGGCAGCACCGGCAACGACAAGCTGATCCTAGAAGGCGGTGCAGGCTCCGTTACCGTCACTGGCTTTAACATCACATCCGACAAAGTGCGGTTGGGGGAAAGCCTCGTAGGTAAATCTCTCAAGTTTGTCAGCGAGAGTGGCAGCACCTTAGTGTTTACTGGTCGGGATCTACTGGCAACGCTCAAAGGAGTGGCAGCTGGATCGCAGGTTTTGGTGGAGAATGGCCCGCTCTCCCGCTATCAGGCAACAGATTTGGGTTCTCTAAGTACTAACCCTAACGGTGCAGTCAATGCGGCTTCGATTAACGACTTCGGACAAATCGCCGGACGCTTTGAAACAGGCGCAACTTTCACCAATACGAACGCCACCACCGGTGTACTACAACCCAACAACCTCGTGCGTCAAGCCTTCATTTGGGAAAACGGGACATTTACAGCCCTAACGAGCACCGGAGTGAAGAATGGTCAGTCCGATTTTGGTGCAGCAAACGGCGCAACCATCACCTTGCTCACGCCCAATGTGAACACCATCAGCGATCGCGGTATTATCCTGGGAACGGGTGATGAAGTGCGGCAACCGATTCCTAAACCTACCGATCGTGCCCTCCTCTGGGAAAAGGACAGCAACGGCACTTATAGCCTGACAATTAACGACTTTGGCAAGGTAGAAAGTTACTTCTTTGACACCAACGAGAGCAACCTGATCGTCGGTCGCAACATCGATGCACTAGAGTTTGAAAAGCCGCTCTACTGGGAAAAGGGTGTGGTAACAGGCTTGGCAGAACTAGGCGGCGATGGGGGCCAAGCTCGTGGAGTCAACGAAAATGGTCAAATCGTTGGCTATGTGGACAGCGACGGAATGTTGGATGGTGTGGCTAAGAACACCGCCATTCTGTGGAAGAAAGATGCCAATGGTGCGTATAAACTCACCAACCTTGGTACTTTTGGTGCCGAACAAGCCACCCTACGAGACATCAACAACGGTGGTGAGATCATTGGCTCCACTAGTAACGGAACTGGAGCCACTGCCACTAGTAGCCCATTCTTGCTTCAGACAGACGGCAGATTTACCGCGATCGGTAGCTTGGGCGGTAATACTGGTTCGGTCAACGGCATCAACGAATTCGGTCAAGTAGTTGGGGCTTCCCAAATCGCCGCAGGCACAAATCATGCCTACGTTTGGAGTAACGGTGTCCTGACTGACCTGAACAACTTGCTAACCACACCACTGACCTACAACGGATCAGTAGTGACGTTGACCAGTGCCACCAGCATCAACGACTTCGGGCAAATTGTGGCGATTGGAACTTACACCTACGAAGATACCTCGACCCCAACCCCAACTACCAAGACGGGGACTCGCTCCTATGTGCTGAATATCGCTTAGTGGATTGGGGATGGGACATTGATTATTTATTCGTTGAAAGCGACGGGGCGACTATCCCCAGGTGTCTGTAGAGGGATACCCGCCGCATAGGGCGAATGGCATTGGTAGCTTCTTTCCCATTCCCCATGCCTAAAAACTCCATCCCCTTGTGGGTGGAGTTTTTCATCCTGTCCCCTTGTCTACTTAGTTCCCAGTTCTTACTCCCTACTCCTCATCTATGCAAGAGTCGAAATTTCAATTAGAAGGGTCAAAAAGCGTTTCCCCTGAGTTACCCAGACAGCTAGACATCGCTACTGTCAGCGTCTATGGCTTGGCGATTCTCTCTGGGGGCTTGTTCTTGTTTTTGCCCTTGGTCAATTTACTTCACCCCAGTCCGTGGCAGCGATCGCTAGGAACAATCCACAGTTTCAGTGCCGTGCTAACTACAATAGTGGTGGCTTACACAGGACATCTGGCATTTCCCTTACTGCGGGGATCGAGCAAAGTGCTGCCCCAAATGCGAACCTTAACCTTTTGGTCTACCGTGATCACTACCCTTGGTATCTTCACCGGCAATATCGCCTATACCCGTTACCGAGCCAACATTGCCTATGGTGGGGCACGGGCTTGGCTGAAGGCGAACACGCCCCTAGTTCAATACATTTTCATGGAGTTTCACGAATTTAGCTGTCTGTTTACGCTACCGTTGGGGGTCGCCTGTACCTGGATTTTATGGCACTACGGCGACTCGATTTTAGAGAAGCAAAATCGTCCGGTACTGACAGCAACCTGTGTGGCTTTGATGGGGATGATGTTTTTTGCAATGGGAGGTTTGGTATCAGGGTTAGCGATCGCTAAAGTCCACGCCCTCTAGTAGTCCACCACACCAACTTTAATCGGTGAATAAGTTTGTAGTAAGGACTAAAGTCCTTGGCTTGAGCGCTCAAGCACTCACTACGAACCAAGTATTGTTGTCTTGCCAGAGTACTAGTTCAATAATCTTCTCCAGCCCAAACAGTAATAATTTCAATTAATTTAGGAAAATCTATCATGCCAAAACCTCTGGTTCAACCCGTGGGGAGTAAGCCAATTTACACTCGCTTCTGGAACGGGTTCAAGCAGTTTCCCAAAGGACTCCATGCCGGTTCGTCGGCTCCACCCACCGTTTCTGGCCCGGCTGCCGCAGCTCTAATTAGCGGCGGATTGGGAGCCGTTGCGATGATGGCAACTCACCACTTTGCCGAGCTTTCCAAACCAAACAATCAAATTGTGATTCAGATGGGTAGCTGGATTCCAGGCGCGATGAACCCTGACCCGATGTGGGGCAACCTGGAAAACTATGCGGGTAAGGAAATGATGTTTTTTATCGGTTGGTGGGTCAGTTGGGCAGTGCTGCATCAGGTGTTGAAGCATCGGCAGGTGAAGCCCCGTACTTTATTGGTTTGGCTGTTTGGGTTGTTCACGCTGGCAACAGCTATGGCGTGGCATCCGTTGTTCCCTTGGCTGTCGTTGATGTAGGAGTGCTAATTGTGATGCAAAATTCAACTACCAGGATGCACCGATACATCTTGGGCTGGATAGGATTGATGGTTGCCTTTGGAGTGACAGTACCGATCGCTATACTGCGGGTAAGCGCTAACCCAAAGTTTGCCAATCAACCCTTAAACTCCCAAACCTGTGATTCCCACAACCCAGAAACCCGAACAGTTACATATTGGCTCAAGACTTGCAGCCAGATGAGGGTTGCACCGATCGCCCAAAAAGCCGCTCCTGTAGCAAAGCCGATAAAGTAAAGTCTTCTTTTATTTCTTTTATATAGAAGTCCGTAGGCGCAGCCCGTCCTAGACATCGCACTCCTTACTCTTCATCCCGATATAATTCCTGCAAGTCCTGTAACTGAGTCTTGCGGGAAATTCGGCGATATTTTTTACTTTCTAGCTTGGGTTCGTATTGACTTTTTCCCTTGCCTTTGCTTTTTAACTTCATGGTAGATTCAGGATCAGCTTGTTGGTGTAGCTGCGTTTGATGGGCGATCGCTTCTGCCACAAATTCCAAGTAATGTTCATATCGCTCCCAATCTCCACGCACAGCACACTCAGGCTCATCTCGATGCAGACAATCACTGAACCGACAGCTAGCGACTGCTAGACGCTCTCTGGCTTCTGGGAAATAATCTACTAATTCTTCTGGGGTACAATCGAGATCAGGCTGATTAAAGCCAGGAGTATCTGCCAGCAGTCCACCGCTAGGTAGTTCAAATAATTCGATATGGCGAGTGGTATGACGACCACGAGCTAGTTTGCCAGAAACTTCTCCCACTCGCAGATTAGCAGAAGAAATCAGCGTATTGATTAAACTAGATTTACCAACACCAGAAGGCCCGGCAACTACAGTAATTTTATTGCTCAAATAGCTGGCTGCTTGGTCGATATTTATCCCATGTTTAATGCTAATAAATAGCGGTTGATAACCCCAAGCAAGTAGGCGATCGCTTACTTTTTGTTGTTCTTGCTCGGAAATTAAATCACTTTTATTCAAACATAAAAGCACATCCAAATCAGTAGACTCAGCCTTAATCAGAAACCGACTCAGTTGATAAGGTTCTAAAGGTGGATCTGCAACGGCAAATACCAACAGAATTTGGTTAACATTGGCGATCGCCGGACGATCTAATTCGCTTTGGCGGGGTAAGACATCAGCGATCGCTCCCCGTCCTCCAGCCCAATCTGGTTCTTCTACAACTACGCGATCGCCTACCATCACCTGTTGTCCGATTTTTTTCAGGCGGGTTCTGCGAGTACACAGGAGCAGAGGAGGACAAGGGGAGGACAAAGATAATTCTTCTGTGCCTTTGTTGCACTCTCCCACTCCTGCATCCATCTGTACCTGGTAAAAATTAGCCTGCACGGCCAGCACCGTACCCCATAACTGTCCATTTACGGCAATATCTTCCCCTTTCATTGGTTAGTAACTGGACGGCGTACCAACAGAGAAAAATAACTAGTGTAGTCTATGATTTGTTCAACCTGATAGCCTGCCATTGTCAGACTATCAGGAACCTGCTCAATTGGCTCTCCAAGGTCTAGCCAGACTTCTAGCAAACCTCCAGGCTGCATTTTCTCCAGACGTAGTTTTGTCCGCACAAAATTAATTGGGCAAGGAGTGCCGCGCAAATCGAGTTGAGCATCAGGAGTTGAAAGGGAGGAGGGCTTCATCACTTAAATAGATTTCCCAAAAATCCTTCTAGACCGCCTTTACCAGTACGGTCTCCCTTAATTTTAGCCAGCTTCTCTAACAGTTCCCTCTCATCTGGGGTCACTTTGTTGGGAATATCAATTAATACCGTTAGCATGTGGTCGCCCCGACTTACGGGATTTCCTAAGCGAGGTACGCCCCGATTTTCCAACTTCATCACTGTATTTGGCTGAGTTCCAGGAGGAATTATCAGTTCTACTGGCCCATCTACTGTATCTACCTCTAAACGGCAACCTAAAATTGCTTGGAGATAACTAATTTTGATTTCTGAGAGAATATTGATGCCATCTCGTTGGAATTCTTCGTCCTCATTCACGAACAAGTAGACGTACAAATCTCCAGCCGGACCACTCCGTTGACCAGCATCCCCTTCATTAGAAATTCGCAAGCGTGTGCCATTATCCACACCAGCGGGAATGGTAATTTTGAGTTTTTTCGTTACCTGATTTGCGCCCTTACCGTCACACGCTTCACATTTATCTTCAATTACCATCCCTGTTCCATTACAGGTGGGACAAGTTGAGACTTGGGTAAAGCTGCCAAAAGGCGTTCTGGTAACACGACGTACTTGACCAGAACCGCCACAAGTCGAACAAGTGCGGGGGCGCGTTCCAGACTTCGCACCCGAACCGCTACATACTTCACAGTTTTCTAGATGCGAAATGCGAATTTCTTTTTCACCGCCAAATACAGCTTCCCGAAAGTCTAACTTCAGGTCTAGCCGTAGGTCGTCACCCCGGACAGGCCCGCTGCGCCGTCTTTGTTGTGTTGGGCCACCCATCCCGCCAGCAAAGCCGCTAAAGATGCTTTCAAAGATATCGGCAAAGCCACCCATGTCGCCAATATCCTGGAAGCCTACACCAGCAGCACCCGATACACCCTCTGGACCAAAGCGATCATAACGAGCGCGGGTTTCTGATTCTGAGAGTACCTCATAAGCGCGGTTAATTTCTTTAAAGCGCTCTTCCGCTCCCGGTTCTTTGTTCACATCTGGGTGATACTTTCGGGCTAAGCGGCGGTAGGCTTGTTTGAGTTCTTCTTTGTCGGCGTCACGGGAGACACCCAGAATTTCATAATAGTCGCGGGCCATATAGCAAAGGTAAAAGTTAGAAGGAAGAAAGCAGAGAGAGAACTCTGAGCAGCGGCTTTTGCCGTAGACGCCTGTAGGGCGATTTATCGTCAGACATCAGAAGTTCGGTAAGGCATAAGGCGAAAGTTAATTTTTATTAATAATTGATTTTACCTTTTACCTTTTACAAAAATCACCAGCAAATTTTAAGCAACAGATGCTTTCCTCGTAGAAGACGACAAAAGCTACGGAAGTTCAAAGCATAAAAAGATAATGCTCGAATTTATCGCTGCCGAGTCGGCTGTCTCTTTTACAATTGTGCTACGTAGGAGGAGAAAACCCGCCTACCAACCAGAGGAGCTAGCCGCACCATTAGGTGTGGAAAACCCTCCATCTGTATTTGATCGCATCCGAAGTTTCGATAGTCACAAGCCGACAATCAAACTTTTTTGTGTACTGGGATATTGTCTAGCCTACGGCATTCGCTTCTACAATCTAACAAACCACCGGGGTGTTGTGAAACTTCGCTAAATTGATTATCAATAATATTTAGATATATTAAACTCAATTTCACCATTGATAACACCGTGTTTGACATTTGGGAGATGAGGCATGGAGAAATTTCAATGCCCAATACCCAAATGCCAGACTTTAGTCTATCGCCTCGTAATCAGCCTGAGCGGTACTTTCTTCGTCAAAATCAAAGTTGAATTGTGGTATTAGCGTGCCATTCATCGGTTGGTCTAGTTCTGAATTAAGGAGGCTAGCTGAAGCCCCGTCAACGTCATCACTTTGGTTGTTAGCACGATTGTAAACATCGGCACCAATTGCAAACAGAGTTTGTTGGAAATCTTCTAAGCGCTGCTTAAATTCTGCTGTGGAAATGCTGGAATCAATCATAGCAGTTTGAAGTTGTGCAACTTTTTCACTTGCCAAGGCTTTCATCTGCTCGCCGATCAAGCCGCCATTATCCTTGAGAGTGGATTCATAACTAAACAACAGGTTATCACCTTGGTTTTTGAGTTCCACCAATTCTTTACGTCTTTTGTCTTCTTCAGCAAACAATTCAGCTTCTTGCCGCATCCGTTCAACTTCGTTGGTACTCAACCCACCTGTATTGGTAATCCTAATACTTTGCTCTCTACCTGTGCCTTTATCTTGGGCAGAAACCTTGAGAATGCCGTTGACATCGATTTCAAAAGATACTTCGATTTGGGGCACGCCACGGGGAGATGGGGGAATTCCTGCCAATAGAAACTTCCCTAGACTTTTATTATCCCGTGCCATTGCCCGCTCACCTTGAAGAACGTGAATTTCTACCGAGGTTTGCCCATCCACTGCTGTAGAAAAGACTTGTGATTTACTCGTAGGAATTGTAGTGTTACGTTCAATAATTTTAGTGAATACTTCACCCAAAGTTTCAATTCCTAAAGACAAGGGGGTGACATCCAATAGTAAGAGATTATCAACTTCACCACCCAGCACCCCAGCTTGAATAGCAGCTCCCAGTGCTACGGCTTCATCAGGGTTGACAGAACGATCAGGAGCTTTGCCATTGAAAAACTTGATCAGTGCGTTTTGGACTGCGGGAATGCGTGTAGAACCACCTACCAAAATAATCCGATCAATGTCTTGTGGCTTGAGATCTGCGTCTTTGAGCGCTTGGATCATCGGCTCGATAGTAGCTGCAATTAAATTCCCTGCCAACTCCTCAAATTTAGAGCGGCTGAGTTCCATTTCCAGATGCTTTGGCCCACTTTCATCGGCGGTGATAAACGGCAAGTTAATGGAAGTACTCGCCATACTGGAAAGTTCAACTTTTGCTTTTTCAGCGGCTTCTCGCAGACGTTGCAGCGCCATTTTATCTGGGGAAAGGTCGAGATGCTCTTGTTGCTGGAAGCGTTCACTCATCCAGCGGACGATCGCATTATCAAAGTCGTCTCCACCTAAGTGGTTGTTGCCACAAGTAGCCTTAACTTCAAAAACTCCATCCCCAAGTTGGAGGATGGATACGTCGAAGGTACCGCCTCCGAGGTCAAATACTAAAATTAGCTGCTCTTGCTCTTGTTTATCCAACCCGAAAGCTAAAGCAGCTGCGGTTGGTTCATTAATGATTCGCAGAACTTCTAGTCCGGCAATAGTGCCAGCATCTTTAGTTGCCTGTCTTTGGGCATCTGTGAAATAGGCTGGTACGGTGATCACTGCTTGAGTAACAGATTCACCTAAGAAGTTTTCCGCATCCTGTTTAAGCTTCTGGAGGATCATGGCGGATAGTTCTTGTGGTGTGTAGTTTCGTCCGCGAATTTGGACATCAACAGTATCGTCTCGACCTTTGACACAGTTATAGGGTACGCGATCGCGTTCTATTTCTGTGTCTTCCCAACGTCGCCCGATGAATCGCTTGATACTGTAGATTGTGTTTTCGGCATTGGTTACAGCTTGCCGCTTTGCCAGTTGACCGACCAAGCGATCGCCACCTTTGCCAAATCCCACAATACTAGGAGTAGTTCGTCCACCTTCAGAATTGGAAATTACAAGTGGTTGACCACCTTCCAAAACTGCGACGCAACTGTTAGTAGTGCCTAAGTCGATCCCAATAACTTTTCCCATACTTGTCAGTATTTTTACGGAGTTATTCTGTTGTAATGTGTCGCGGACTAACTTTTTTCGCTCCGAACCGAAGGGATAACATTTGTTAGAAATGGAAAAATAGGGATAGAAGACACAGGAGAGTCTTTCGGGTGCGTCACCGCCTCCCAAGCTTGCTGCATCTTCTTCATCCCTGTGATCTTCCTCATCTTCTCAATGCTTCAGTTACGATGCTCGCCCTTGCTATAACCAAGGCACTTATGGTCAGCGAGGCGAGCTACAGCTTAACTGTTGGCTGGACTCGACTGATTTTCTTCCGTAGGAGGTGTATTTTCCTTTGGAGCAGCTACTTTGACCATTGCATGGCGCAGCACGCGATCGCCTAAGAAATATCCGCGCACTAACTCTTCTAACACTGTTCCTTCAGGATGTTCATCCGTAGGTTCCCGCATTACTGCTTCGTGCAGGTTGGGATCGAATTCTTGACCTTCAGGACGCATTGGTGATACACCGAGGCGCTTGAGGCTATCCACTAATTGTTTGTAAACGCCTTGGTAACTTTTGTGAATTGTCATTTCGCCATCGCTTTGCGGTTTGAGGTGCGATCGCGCCCGCTCAAAATTATCGACTACTGGCAGTAATTCAGTAATCGTATTCCGCTTTACCAGCGCCTCTAGGTCTTCTTTTTCTTTGCTTGTGCGTTTACGGTAATTCTCAAAATCTGCGGCAATCCGCATATATTGAGTACTACGCTCTTCCAGTTGTGCTTTGAGGGCCTCAATTTGTTGAGCCAGTCCTGTCAGATCTGCCGTTTCCACTTCTATTTTCTCAGTTGCAGCGACGCCATTTTGTTGATTGAGAGTAGCTGTATCTCCCGGTACATTAGTTTGGGCTGCCACTTGCTCAGTAACCTCGCTGCCAGATTCGTTGGAGTTGATTTGGGCTGGGGAGTCGCTCGTCATTGCTTGCTTTACCTCTATTGGTTCACCCAATTGCTGGCTTGTATAGTTTACCTGTTTATTTTCGTCCATCATTGTCTAATCTTCCCAGATACTTTTTACGGCAGTGTGTCACCACAAATTACAACCATTGCCATTAAAAGCTTGCAATTGAGGCTGATTTTGTTGCCGATATTTTCCTACTCTGATGTCATCGTCTTCTTATTGTGACAAATGATGAACGCATTAGCGTAGACGCCCCTAGGGTGGGAACCCGAAGACTTAGGTAACTTTAGGAGTAAGTCTTTTGAAAGACTGGCGCTGGAAGTGAGTATTGAATTAAATGAGTGTCAATGAGAATTCTATCTCACAGGCTGGGAATACTTTAATCAGAGGTTTCCCGCACTCATTGCTCATTTATGACTTACTCGTCACCACAACGGCGCAGTACCGCTCTAACTACCAGAACAGAGTTTTCGCCCTTCGGCAACAAGCTAGTACAATCTGGCTATATTAATAGCGAACAGATGAGGCAGGCACTAATTGAAAGCCGCAAGTCTGGCAGACCTTTGACGGAAGTACTAGAGTCAATTACTGGGCAACAACTATCACCTGAGTTACTCAGACAATACAAGAAACAACAACTATTTGAACTTAAAATCCTATACGGTGTTGAATTCCTCGATCCGGAAGTCAACCAGGTTGGCAACACAATGGTGGGGAATCTGATTGAAACCCTCATCCCAGTGGATATCTGTCGTCGCCATCGTTTGGTACCACTATCAAAACACGAAGACCAAACCCCGCCCTCAGTTTTAGTGGCAATGGTCGCTCCAGATAATCTAGAGGCTTCCGATGACCTAAACCGCATCTTGCGCCCACAAGGCTTGGCGTTGCAGCGCATGGTGATTACCCAAGAAGACTACCAGCAGCTAATCAACCAATACTTAGATGAACTGGCTGTTCGGCAAAAGCACCTGGAACAACAAAAGTTTACAGACATCAATCAGGATTTAGAAAATCTTGGAAATCTCGACTTAGAAGATGCCCCTGATGATATGGAGGCTGATCTAGGGGCAGCGATGAAGGGTGCGGAGGATGCTCCAGTGATCAACCTTGTGAACAGAATTCTGGCTAAAGCCTTGCATGAGCAGGTTTCTGATATTCACATCGAACCACAGGAAGAAAACTTACGCATTCGCTTTCGTAAAGATGGGGTACTACGTGAAGCTTTTGATCCCCTACCGAAAAAAATCATCCCAGCGGTAACAGCCCGGTTCAAAATCATCTCCAACCTAGATATTGCCGAACGGCGTTTACCTCAAGATGGACGCATCCGACGGATGTTTGAGGGACGTAAGGTGGACTTCCGCGTCAATACTTTGCCCAGTCGCTACGGGGAAAAGGTAGTACTGCGGATTTTAGATAATTCCTCTACTCAACTCGGATTGAATAAGTTAATTAGCGATCCCGAAACTTTGCAGATTGTCCAGGAGATGGTAAGCCGTCCCTTTGGTCTAATTTTGGTTACAGGGCCAACTGGTTCTGGTAAAACAACCTCGCTGTATTCTGCATTATCAGAAAAGAATTCTCCCGGAATTAATATTAGTACTGTGGAAGACCCGATTGAGTATAGTCTTCCAGGGATTACTCAAGTACAGGTGATTCGGGAAAAAGGGTTGGATTTTGCTACCGCGTTAAGGGCTTTCTTGCGGCAAGACCCAGATGTGCTACTTGTAGGGGAAACACGGGACAAGGAAACGGCAAAAACAGCAATTGAGGCTGCTTTGACTGGTCACTTAGTATTAACTACTTTACATACTAATGATGCTCCAGGAGCGATCGCTCGTTTGGGAGAAATGGGTATTGAGCCTTTCATGGTTTCTAGCTCTTTGATTGGCGTTTTGGCTCAACGTTTGGTGCGGCGTGTATGTTCTGATTGTCGCATTCCTTACACTCCTACAAGTGAAGAATTAGCTCGCTATGGTTTATCAGCTTCCCCAGATGTGGGAGTCACCTTTTATAAAGCTAACAGTTTGACATTAGAAGCGATCGCTGAAGCTAAAGCCAAAAATCAGCTTTGCCCAACGTGTAATGGCGCTGGTTATAAAGGACGTTGTGGTGTTTATGAGGTTATGCGAGTTACCGAAAACCTGCAAACCCTCATCAATGAAGATGCACCAACCGAACGCATTAAGGAAGTTGCTGTTGAAGAGGGTATGAAAACCTTGCTGGCTTATAGCCTGGACTTAGTGCAACAAGGTGCTACCACTCTGGAAGAAGTTGATCGGGTAACGTTTACTGATACGGGTTTGGAAGCTGAGTTAAAAGCTAAACGGAAAAGTAGTCTTACATGCCGGACTTGTCATGCTCAATTAAAACCAGAATGGCTAGACTGTCCCTACTGTATGACATCTCGTTTTCAAGATTAGTAATTAGTTATTGGTCATTGGTTAGTAGTTTTAAATAAATGACAAATAACAAATAACAAAAGGTAATAAAACTATGGAAATGATGATTGAAGACCTAATGGAGCAGATGATTGAAATGGGTGGCTCGGATATGCATTTATCCGCTGGTTTGCCTCCCTACTTCCGCATCAGTGGTAAACTCACGCCAGTAGGCGAGGAGGTGTTGACAGCTGATCAGTGTCAAAGGCTGATTTTTAGTATGCTCAACAACACCCAGCGTAAAACTTTGGAACAAACCTGGGAGTTGGATTGTTCTTATGGTGTTAAGGGTTTGGCTCGTTTTCGGGTCAATGTCTATAAAGAGCGTGGTGCTTATGCTGCTTGCTTGCGGGCATTAAGTTCTAAGATTCCTAACTTTGAAAAATTAGGTCTGCCAGATGTTGTGCGAGAAATGTCAGATAAGCCCAGAGGACTCATTCTGGTGACAGGGCCTACAGGTTCTGGAAAGACAACTACTCTAGCGGCAATGATCGACTTGATTAACCGCACTAAGGCAGAGCATATTCTAACGGTTGAAGACCCGATTGAATTTGTTTACGAACCAATCAAAAGTTTAGTTCACCAGCGGCAATTGGGTGAAGATACCAAGAGCTTTGCTAATGCCTTGAAAGCAGCCCTACGGGAAGATCCAGATATTGTTCTGGTGGGGGAAATGCGCGATTTAGAAACGATTTCTTTGGCGATTTCTGCGGCGGAAACAGGACACTTGGTATTTGGTACGCTACACACTAGTTCTGCTGCACAAACTGTTGACCGGATTATCGACGTTTTCCCACATGAAAGACAAACTCAAGTACGGGTGCAGTTGTCTAACTCGCTGGTAGCGGTATTTAGCCAAACCTTAGTGTCAAAGAAAAACCCCAAACCTGGTGAGTATGGTCGAGTGATGGCTCAAGAAATTCTGATCGTTACCCCCGCTATTTCCAACTTGATTCGAGAAGGTAAAACATCTCAAATTTACTCAGCTATCCAAACTGGCGGCAAATTGGGAATGCAAACGCTAGAGAAGGTTTTAGCTGATTTGTACAAAGCCGGAACGATCTCATTTGAAGCAGCGATGTCTAAGACTTCTAAGCCAGATGAAATCCAACGTCTCATCGGTACTGCTACACCACAAGCAGGTGCAAAACCCGGTGCTAATGGAGCTGCTAGAGCACATTAAAGGAATTAGGGAGATCAGGGAGCAGAGGAAGAAAGTAATTAATCACCCTTGACCCTTCCTTGACTTTTGACTTTTGACTATTTTGAATTTTTAAATCCATGCCAACCTATGTTGCCCGTGTTAGGGACTCGCAAGGAAAATCCAGAACAGAAAAATTTGTTGCCGATTCCTTGACACAAGCCCGTACTAATCTCAGAGATCAAGGTTTTGTAGTCCAAGAAATCAAGCAATTTCAAGGCTTTCAGGCAAATTTTGATCTGCAAAGAATCCAGAATTCTTTCGTTAAGGTTTCTGTTAAAGACAAAGCAGTTTTTTCACGTCAGTTTGCTGCATTGACTAATGCGGGAGTTGCGATTGTTAGAAGTCTGGGGGTACTTTCCGAACAGTGTGGTAATACTAAACTTAAACAAGCCCTTATTGACATTAGCAACGATGTTCAAAGCGGAATGAATCTTTCAGAGTCAATGCGAAAGCATCCTGACTGCTTTGATGGATTATATGTGAGTATGATTCAAGCTGGTGAAGTTGGTGGTGTTCTGGATGAAGTATTGAATCGTTTAGCTAAGTTGTTAGAAGATGTTGCTCGTTTACAAAACCAAATTAAATCAGCATTGTCTTATCCAGTAGTCGTGGGCTGTATAGCAGTTGCTATCTTTCTGGGTATGACTATTTTTCTGATTCCCATTTTTGCAAAGATTTTTCTAGAAATTGGAACGGAGTTACCACCTCTAACGCAATTCTTGATGGATTGTAGTCAATTATTGAGAAGTCCGAAGGTTTTCGTGCTTCTCGCTATTCTTATAGGATTGAAAATTGCTTATTCACAGTACTATAAAACTCCTGTTGGTCGCCAAACAATTGATCGCCTTTCCCTCAAGATGCCCTTGTTTGGTGACTTAATTCAAAAATCTTCGGTTGCCCGTTTTAGCCGGACTTTTGGTTCTTTAACTCGTTCAGGTGTGCCAATTTTAACTTGCTTAGAAATTGTCCGAGATACATCAGGAAACCAGGTGGTTGCCAATGCCATAGATGCAGCTCGTGTTGAGATTCAACAAGGAGGCATGATTAGCATTGCTTTGCAAAAAGAGAGTGTTTTTCCAGCTATGGCAATTCAGATGATTAGTATCGGAGAGGAAACTGGAGAATTAGATGCAATGTTGATGAAAGTTGCTGATTTCTATGAAGATGAAGTCGAGCAGGCAGTAAAAGCAATGACCAGTATTTTGGAACCAGTTATGATTGTAGTTCTAGGGGGGATGGTTGGAACCATTTTGTTAGCGATGTATCTGCCTATGTTCAAGGTATTTGAAACCCTGGGCTAGGTAATAAGCAAATAAAGGATGAAGATAGCAAAATCTCATACTTCATACTTCATACTTGATAAAACCATGCCTGTGCAGAAATCTCACTATGAAGCGAGCTTGGCAGAGTATAGCAATCATTTGGCTGCGATCGCTTTACTCAAGCAACACAGACCTTACTTAGAAATGATTCCCAGTCTGCGCCGTCCAGATGAAAGTATTATCACTATCCCCTTGCCAATTGTTCGCCTCCGCAACACCGTAACAACAGCTCCACAGGCAACTTCCTTATCCTGTGATGTGGCAATTTTGATGTGCGATCCCGAATGGAAAATTAAAACTGGAGCAGAAATTTTGCTCTTTATTCATCGTCCTCATGAAGATTTTTCTGACTTGTTAGGACGCTGGCGACAAACCCAAGTTTTTTTGGACAAAGATTATGAGTGGGTAATGCCTTCTCGCCACAGCCACGTTTTGAGTGAAGGAGCTAATACTATATATCCTTTGTTCCTAGTTTTTGCTGAGACATCAGAACGCATCCAAAGAGGTCTTGTAGGAGCAGAATTGCCATTTGTTATTGAAACACCCCAATGGTTAGTTGAGGATAATTCTATAGATACTTTGTCTTTAGAAAATCCACCAGTTTAGAAGAAGAAAAGACTTAACACAGAGGAGTTAGGAGTTGGAAATTTTCCGCAAATTCAAAGATTCTGAAGTTACATATAAGTTCAAGTTTCCAAGTCAAACTCTTAACTCCTAACTCCTAACTATTACCTAACAAACTGGGGCATAATTTCGGCAGCAGTGAATATTCCATAGATGCCGCGCTGGTGCAATTGCTTACCAGCTTTAAGATAACCAAAGGCAGGGCCGCAGACATTGGCTGCCATACTGGTTTCATCTCCGAGAGTAAAGGTATGGGTGGAAATCTTCCCTTCAAAGGTGCGCCCTGTTACCTTAACGTTAGTACTAAGTGGTTTTTTGGGATTGCGAGTATCGACTACACCACCAACAGTAACGCGATCGCGATCGCAAATTCCCGCTACTTCCAGCATTACATCATCGGCGTGTTCCATATTTTCTAAGGTCAACACACCATTAGTTTTATCTAATAATGCCTCTACCTCTGCGTCAGTCATAGCCCTGGCAGTTTCTACTGTGTAACCAGGCATGTGACCAATGTCTTCCCGAACTGTAGCGCGGTAAGCTTCCCAGTTGGCAATTCCCACACCAAAAGTAATTTCTACTTGATGAATTTCCGCGTAGCTTTGTGCGGCTATTGCGGCGGCGGCGGTTAATAGTCCAGGTGTTGCACCACAGCCTGTCATGTAGGTAATTCCGGCTGCTTGCAGTTCCTCTTTCATCGCCAGTAACTGTTCTACAGCAGTGGTGCGCTTAATCGCATCTACTAGCACTCCACGCCAACCAGATTTGATAAACTGCTTAGCTACATTAGGTATAAAGTCATTAGGTAGGTTGGGTAAAGCCAGAAAATAGCCATCTACAGCTTGTGTACTTTCGATTAAATCTTGAATACTGTGATTTGTTAAATTACCAACTGGCTCTAAATAACCCACTGAACCTTGAGACTGGTAAATTGCAATGCATTCTTTAGTATTTAAACCTTCAGCGGCATAAGCATAGCCTTTTTGATCTGCTGCTGCGACTACAATCATTTCCTGTTTGCCAGCAAGTAACTTGGCGGCTGCTTGTCCTAGTCCGCCAAAACCTAGTACTCCCACGCGGATAGCTGGCGAAATGTTTAGAGAACTTTTGGCTTGTTCTGGATTCATAGTCAATTATTTAAGTTGGATCAATAGCATTCAGTTTTCATCATCTCGGCTTGCGGCTGATGATTGATAGCTAAAAGCTGTCGAGGTTAATTATGCTTTATTATCCTGGGTTCTTCCATTCTCAGTGGCATTTTTTTACCGTAAATTGAGGATGCAGATTCCACGGGACATAGTGCAGCGGACGGTAGGCAAATCTTGGTGATGAGTTCAAGGTTGCTTGCTACCCCTGATGACGAAAGTTAGAAATATAAATTTCTGCCTAAATATCCAAGCTAGGTGACTTAGGCAGGTAGACTATGCCTTATTCATTTGGGACAGCCCAATAATGCGATCGCAGACTATTCAGATACGCGTAACTCACTCCATTATGTAGTTTCCGCAAATATGCCAGTAGGTTGATACCTGCGGACAACAGTAAGCCATCAGATTTGAGAATCCTTACCGCTTCTCGCACCCTGATGAAAAGATGAAAAGTTAGCGAGTTTTATTCCACGGTAACTTTTTCTGGCAAGCGTCAATCTGAAAGAATGTTCTGTTTGGGTCAGAGGAATTAACTGCCCCAATTGTGCAAGAAAAAGGTTTGCTAATTGCAATCTGGAAGAAATTTGTTGGCCCGGCATCTGGGTTGCCGTCAGTTGGATCTATGCGTCGAAGCACTGTACCTGTCTGTGGATCAATCTCAGCAATGAAACCCTGTTGTCCGCCGCCAGCTAAATCACCACCACCGACCCAAAGATCGCCTTGTTGATCAAAGACAAGATTGCCAGCGCTTAAGGCTTTGACTACAAACACACCGTCACTGTCAAAGTTGAGTGGTATTTGTGTTTTGATTGCTCGATTAATGTCTGTTCGAGAGAAACGCCGAATCTCTCCTGTCCGCGCCCCATTGGGGTCAAAACCAATTCCGGTATAAATATTACCCTGACGGTCAACCCCCACTCCAGATGAAGCACCAGGAATGTTATCAATGACAGTCCGAACCTTCTTAGTGTTCAGGTCAAGACGTTCAACCGCAGAGCGTGAGAAACTCGCTTCACCTCGATTGATAAATACCTCCAGCGGACGCCGAAAGTCAGCAGCAGCATGAAATGGGATAACTGTTACTGACTTTGCTTGACCGCCAGTCCTTGGGAGAACAAAAATGCTACCGTTAAATGGCTGATTTGGGAATTGAGAACCCCCCGCTCCTGTACCTAAAAGAAAAAAACTTCCACCCAGACCAGTAACGACAAATGCTGGGTCACTACCACCACGAAACTCAGGTGGAAGATTTCCCACTAGGTCAAAGTTTGAACTGTTTTGTTGTGTCTGGATTCTGACTTCAGTACCAGTAAAGACGACTAACCTACCATCAGGGATAAAGTCAAATGCCGTAGAAAAGGAACCAGATTCCGGAGGCGGCAATGTTACATTCTGTGCTTTGGCTTTAGAGGCAGGTAGCAACAGTAGCCATAGAGCTACTGTTGCTAGACTTAGGACTCGGATAAAATTTCGCAGCATCATTTTGATCTTCTATTTGCAAGTATGGTTTATATATTGGGTAGTATTAAGTACTTATGAACTAGACATTATTGGTTGATCTGCCGTTTTTCTTGGGGATTTTGAGCCAAGCTCCCAATCCGATAGCTGCACAAGTGCCGAAAAGAGTTGATGGTTCGGGAATAGGGGTAGTATTGATGACCCCAATAGCTTCCAAGTCAAACCCACCACCACCTGGTGAGGTTGGGAAAGGGTCGAAAATCGGACGACCAAAAGCATCTAGAAAATCACCACGACCTGGAATATCTACAAGTCGAACAAAATTAATCTGATTAAGGTTCAATAATCCATTGGTGACTAACGGATCACTATTTAAACTTTCTAAGTCGAAAGGAGTACCGAAAGAATCACTAATTACCTCACCGGTAATGTCATCAACGAAGGCATTATTGACATGTTTGCCTGGGAGGTTAAAGATGTCTGTTGAATCAACGACTCCAAATGAACTCACTGGGTTTGAGGTTAGAGAAGTGCTAGGGAAACGAGCAAAGTTAATTCCATCGCTAGAAACTTCTACATAAGCCAATTCCGCAAAAGTCCCTCCCGAAAACTCAAAGCCATTTTCAAAGACTGCAAAATCAGCACCAGGCCCATTGCGAATTCTGGAATCGAAGCCTAGAGTAATCTGACCAGGGGATACCAGAGCATCAAGTTGGTCAGGAGTGAGTTCACCCAAAGAAACAACATCATCAAATTGAGCTGTCACCCCACCCAAGGCTTTTGCGGGATTTGAAAAGCTTGCTATTACACCTGGTGCTGGGGAATAATCTTTAACTTCTGTTGCAAAACCTACAAAAATTGGGTTGACAAAGTTATTTGGAGTCACTTTACCTGCTCCATCTGGGCCAACAAATCCCGGAATTCCAGGGTCAAATGGATTAGAAGCATCTAAAGTAGGGCCAGAAAAGGAACCAGCAACAGCAGTTCCTCCTGTAAGTATTACCGTTAGTGTTGCCAGTCCTAGGCTGAATGCTTGTACATTGTAAAAGCTCTGGGTCGTTGATACAATTTTTCGATAAAAGCGGTTCATAAGTAAAAAACTGTACATGTAATGTAATGCTATTAACATGACATACTATTAAAAATAGATTTTTAACTTGACATTATTTATAAAATAAAGATAAAGAATTAATTAGGGGCAATTACTGTATCTATTCCACCCAAAGAATACCCCATCTACAACTGGATGCCCCCAGCGTGCAAAAACTCTCAGTTGCGGTCAAACAACTTGCTTTTAATAACCCTTTGACCTCAGCAACAAAGGTTCTACGTTTTTTTACTGCACATACGAATCTGTCGGTTTACGCCCAGAGCAAATTATGGTGTTACATTTTGAGCCAGCACAAATGGTTGTGCCAAAAGCAATGCCTACGCTTACGCATATACAGATATAGAGTAGAGAGCGATCGCCCATAACCTATTCTTGCAGATGATGAAGGAAAACATAAAACCCGTGTCTTTTCGGCAAGTCTGGGTATGAAGATTGACAATGCTAAGTAATTGCGCCAGATTCTTTTGGAAAGCATATCTTTATTGCTTCACTTGAAAATTCTTATTGTTGTGCCTACAATGTAATCACAATATTTTCCAAAGTAATCTAAATATGGGCGCAGCTATTAGAACTAAAATTGTGAAAATCGGTAATTCTCAAGGTCTTCGTATTCCCAAACCCCTATTAGAGCAAAGTGGTATTCACACAGAGGTTGAAATTGAGGTTTATAGTGATCACCTAATTGTTCGCGCAGCACCAGAATTACGGGTTGGGTGGGACGAAGCTTTTGCAGCAATGGTAGAGCAACATGATGATGTTTTGCTAGATGATGTAAGCGCAACAGACTGGGATCAGGTTGAATGGGAATGGTAGCCAAGCGTTTTGATGTTTTCTTAGTTAATCTCGACCTCACGATTGGTAGTGAAATTCAGAAGACGCGTCCCTGTGTAGTGATTTCGCCAGACGAGATGAACCGCCATATTGCTACCGTGATTGTTGCTCCAATGACTACAAAGGGGCAAGTGTATCCCACACGCATACCTTGTCAGTTTCAAGGCAAAGATGGGCAGATTGTTCTTGATCAAATTCGTACAGTAGATAGAGCTAGATTGGTCAAACAGCTTGGTCAAATTAGTGACCATGAGCAAAGAGCAGTTCTCGATACCTTGGCTGAGATGTTTGCAGAGTAAGTCCTGTTAAAATTTCAGTGCAACTGTAATAAGCTAATCGTCATTCATTTTTCCAGAGTGATTCACTTGTAGCAAGGACTGAAGCCCTGGTTTTATGCAACTTAAATACTTATTAGCTTATCTGGAGGTGATACAAAAGACTCAAATGCTTATTTTTAGGAATTTTGCTGCCTACCTTACAAGCTAAATTATGAACTTGACTAATCGATTAGGTTAAGAGACACTAACTAATACTGACGTGTACGCTCATAAAATTAATAATTTTTGTAAACATTCTGAGATATATATTTTGAGAGATGGAACATTAGTTAACAAATGGCAAGTTTGTATCTAAGTAGAAAAGTTCCTAAGGCTACAATTTTAGCATTTTGCTAGAGCAGTACAGTTCAAGCGTACTATAGTGGTTTGCCAAGAGCATGGAGACATTAGAGTTCATAATCTATCCAGATGGTCGGGTACAAGAGAAAGTCACTGGTATTGTGGGTACTTCTTGCGCTGAGGTTACAGCAGCAATAGAGGCACAGTTGGGGCTAGTACTTAGTCATGAGCCAACCTCCGAATATTTCGCCGCTCAGGTGCAGCAATCTAACTTGGCGAATACGCAAACCACTTACAGCGATTGGTAAGTTTTCACAGTAGTTTAGTGTTATTAATTCACAACCACCATGTCACACTTTAGCCAAATTAAGACTCAAATCCGTAACCTTGATTCTTTGAAAGACGCTCTGACTGAACTGGGCATAGACTGGAAACCAGGCCCACGTGAAGTACGTGGCTATCGCGGTCAAACCCATCCTGCCGAAGTTACTATTGAGCAGGAAAATGGCTATGACATCGGCTTTAGATGGAATGGCAAAGAATATGAATTGGTGGCTGACTTGCAATATTGGCAACAAAATTTATCTGTAGACGGTTTCTTACGCCAGGTAAGCCAGCGCTATGCTTACCAAACAGTTGTGAAAGAAACTACTCGTGTTGGTTTTCAAGTCGCTGAACAACAAAAAAATGAAGATGGTTCGATTCGCCTGGTAGTACAGCGCTGGAGTGCGTAATGGCTGATTTTCTACCGTCGCCGGAAGAACAAGAAGACAACCGTTCCGGTTTAGAACCAGAATTAGGTGGTTTCTTACGGGATGCCCCTGAACGTTCTGGTTTTGAACCAGAATTGGGTGGTATGTTGCGCCAAAAGGGTGTTTATGTTGACGAAATCACCTGTATTGGTTGTAAGCACTGCGCTCATGTTGCGCGTAACACCTTTTACATTGAACCAGATTATGGGCGATCGCGCGTGATTCGCCAAGATGGGGAAGCGGAGGAAATCATCCAAGAGGCAATTGACACTTGTCCAGTTGATTGCATTCACTGGGTTGATTACACTGAACTCAAAAAGTTAGAGGAAGAACGCAAATTTCAGGTAATTCCTGTTGTGGGTTATCCGGTAGAACATGCAGTTGCTGCTAGCGAACGGCGACGTCGGAAGCAAAAGATAAAGACCAAAAAGTCTCGTTAGGGACTTCCAGAAAATAAAATATAGAAATGTCTCCGTATAGGAATCATTATTATTCTCATACGGATAGGGGGTAGGGAAGGGGTCAGCTATCGGCTGACCC
>NZ_JADEXR010000098.1 GCF_015206995.1 aff. Roholtiella sp. LEGE 12411
GTCAGTTCAACATTGCTGACCACTTTTTCTTTTCAGTGACTTTTCACCTGACCAGATATGTCAATTTTTTATCCATACTTTTCTAAGTATTATTTTCTGCTTGCTTATTTTTAGTCTAAACTCCAGTGGGCAAGGTGGCGTGGGTAAAACAGAGTTAGCTATTCAATACTCATGGCAATATTTAGAAGATTATTCTGGCGGGTGTTGTTGGTTAAATCCTCAAGGAACTGATTTAGGAATCCAGTTAATCAACTTTGGAATAGTTCATTTCCCTAACTTTGATCCTCCTGAGCAATTAGATGCAACAGGTAAAGTTTTATATTGCTGGAAGAATTGGCAAGCTGAGAAAGTTTTATTGATATTTGATGATGTCAAAGACTGGATGCAAATTAAACCCTACTTACCACCTAAAGGTTCTAGGTTTAAGGTGTTGATTACCACTCGTCTAAATACAGGATTAGCATATCCATCACTGCCGTTAGGTGGATTGTCAGAAGATGCAGCCTTAGAATTATTAGCAAAGCTATTGGGGGATGAATATGTTCGACAGGAGACGGAGTTGACATCTCCTTCGGTTTCTAACCGAAGGATTCTAAACTGATGTTGCTACGGGGTCTAAAAGACCCACTCCGCAACGTTTGCGATATGATTTGGATAATCGCGTAAACAAATCAATTCGTTGTGGCACTGTCAAAATTGCCCTACTCACCTCGGCTAGATTTAACCCTAGCTGTGTGGCTACTTTTCGCATGATGTTGGCGCTACCATTGCAGTCTGCATTGATGATAAAGCCATCACGACTTTTATATAATCCTCTCTCTATTCGTTTTCCTGAAGCTTTCCACCCTTGTGGCTTTTCGCCATGCTTGGGCAGGGAGTCGCAATCAAGAAAAGATGCCTTGCTGGTGTATGCCTCTTCGGTAATTGTTAAGTTAATCCCATACTCTGGGCAAAGTTGTTTCAGCCTCTCAATTAATCGACTAGTAGGGATAACAACAAAGTTTTGATTGTTGCGTTTACCCATGTTGGAATTTTGTTTTTGTCCAGTATTCCACCCGATAACAATATTGCCTACTCGGTCGTTAAGACACTGATTAATAATGAATCGGGCTGCTTTGTTAATTGCATCTCGCATTTGATTATTCCGTTTGCATTGGACTCTATCAAGGTTAGAATCCCAATAAAAATCTGATTTTCCTTGCTTGTATTTAGCAACTAAACGCGAGTATCCTTGATTCAATGATCTGAGTTTACGACCATCAATAATTAAACTTTTTCCACGGGTTGAGACACCTGTTAACCAATTAGATCCGCCGTGGTCAAAACTCCATGCTTGCGTGTAGTCTAATTGGGGATTGTTTTCTATTGATTCTTTGCCATCATCAATTACCCAATCAATCCATAGTTGCCCGAAATTCGGTCGTACTGTTACTTCCTTAACCCAAGATGAATCAATAAAATCCGGGAGATATAATTTAATCTCAGTCAGTAATTCTGGTTTACTCTCTTTACTGATTGAAGGCTTGAAATATCCCTCATTAAAATTTAAAGCCTGACGCGGAAACGTAACAGCCGCTAGCCCTCCTTTTTTACGATACTTTGGCAAAGATGGTTTATCAACCTCACCATTGTAATAAGCCTTTACCAGCCCGTTGTAAGCTGTAATAGACTCACCAACTGATTTTAACGTTTGTTGTGCTGATTGTGCAGCCATTGCTTTGTAATGCACATTCTGCTTGAGAATTAAATCTAATTCTGGGTAAGTTGTGCTGCATCTATAAGTTTTCCAACCACTCCGCAAGTCATCGCTATACCAATAAGTAGTGAAAGCATTATCATTTTCTTGTAGCTTGGCATAATGAATTTTCTTAGTTTCATACAATGCACAATTTATCAAGCTATTAGCATTCTCACACTGGTTTAACCAAAAAGCTGTTTCTTCATCATTGAATTTAGCTCTAATTGAACAGGTTTTGTACACTTGCTTCTACCTCCTACATGTTTTACTATAATTGTTGTCAGAGCCAAAGTCAAAAACATTTAATTAGTGGCTAAACTATCACCATCAGACCACGAATATAGGCGCACGAATGGCTCAGTTTCATCTTTGAACTACCATTTTGTATTTGTTCCTAAACGGCGAAAAGCTGTCCTAACAAAAGAAGTAGCACAGCGTTTACAGGAAATTATATTAGAGTTAGTAGTTGAGCATGAGTGGAGGCTTATCGCCTTAGAAATAATGCCAGACCATGTTCACTGTTTTTTAAATGTCCCGACCCATGAATCCCCTGCTGATGTAGCTAGATGGATTAAAGGCAGGGCATCACACCATTTAAGACGTGAATTCCCACACCTGAAAAAGCTTCCTTCTCTCTGGAGTCCTAGCTACTTTGTTGCCTCTACTGGCGCAGCAAGCACAGAAGTTGTGAGAAAATATATTGAAAATCAAAAAAGTAATTAGAACTAGAATGCCTGATAAATCAGGCGAATAGCTTTCATCCCCCGGCTAAAAGCCGGAGGTTCTCAGCATAAGTACGATAGCAAAAGGAATTTGTAAATTAATCCGTTATTTACCCATTGCACTCTACCAAATAGCGGGGCATAGTCAAAACCGAGGAGAAATATGATGCTAGCAGACATTCTCGCACGGCTACAGAAGCAAGCATCAGCAGGTGAGTCTGGTGTAGCAGCAGCTTTTGAGTTGAATTGGCAAAGCTTAGAACCAGAAGCACAAAAATTGGCTTGTCTGTTGAGTTTGTTTGCTTTGGCTCCTATCCCTTGGTCTTTGGTAGAATCAGCAGCAAGTTTTAGTGATTTGGAATTTGATTTAAAAGCTAACTGCACTATTTTAGTTGAGCGTTATTTGCTGCAAGAATTGGCAGAGGACACCTACCAAGTTCACGAACGCATTCGGGAATTATTGCAGCAGAAGTTAGAAGATTTGGCTGAAGCTGATGAAGTTAAGCTCGGCTATTGTCAAGCAATGATAGCAATAGCAAGGAATATTCCTCAGACACCCACATTAATAGAAATTGCTCAAACTAGCCTTGCCATCCCTCACCTTGCAGAAGTTGCAACAGTTGATCAAGATTGGATCAGTAATGAAGATTTAATTTCGGCTGTTGTTGGCTTAGGTAGATTTTACAAAGAAAAAGGGACTGATGAGCAAGTTATACTGTGGTACGAGCAAGTTTTACCTTGGTATGAACAAAGTTTATTAGCCACAAGAAAACGCTTTGGGGAGGAACACCCCAATGTGGCAACTAGCCTGAACAATTTGGCATTACTCTACAAATCGCAGGGAAGGTACAGCGATGCCGAACCTTTGTTAATACAAGCTTTGGTGATGAGAAAACGCCTGCTGGGCGATGAACACCCCTCTGTGGCATCTAGCCTGAACAATTTGGCATTACTCTACTACTCACAGGGAAGGTACAGCGATGCCAAACCTTTGTATATCCAAGCTTTGGCGATGAGAAAACGTCTGCTGGGGGAGGAACACCCCAATGTGGCAACTAGCCTGAACAATTTGGCATTACTCTACTATTCACAGGGAAGGTACAGCGATGCCGAACCTTCATTAATCCAAGCTTTGGCGATGAGAAAACGCCTGCTGGCGGATGAACACCCCGATGTGGCATCTAGCCTGAATAATTTGGCATTACTCTACTATTCACAGGGAAGGTACAGCGATGCCGAACCTTCATTAATCCAAGCTTTGGCAATGAGAAAACGTCTGCTGGGGGATGAACACCCCGATGTAGCATCTAGCCTGAACAATTTGGCAGCACTCTACAAATCACAGAGAAGGTACAGCGATGCCGAACCTTCATTAATCCAAGCTTTGGCAATGAGAAAACGTCTGCTGGGGGATGAACACCCCGATGTGGCATCTAGCCTGAACAATTTGGCATTACTCTACTATTCACAGGGAAGGTACAGCGATGCCGAACCTTTGCTAATCGAAGCTTTGGCGATGAGAAAACGCCTGTTGGGAGATGAACACCCCGATGTGGCATCTAGCCTGAACAATTTGGCATTACTCTACTATTCACAGGGAAGGTACAGCGATGCCGAACCTTTGCTAATCGAAGCTTTGGCGATAAGAAAACGCCTGTTGGGGGATGAACACCCCGATGTGGCATCTAGCCTGAACAATTTGGCAGCACTCTACTATTCACAGGGAAGGTACAGCGATGCCGAACCTTTGCTAATCGAAGCTTTGGCGATAAGAAAACGCCTGTTGGGGGATGAACACCCCGATGTTGTATTCAGCCTGAACAATTTGGCAGCACTCTACTATTCACAGGGAAGGTACAGCGATGCCGAACCTTTGGCGATGAGAAAACGCCTGCTGGGGGATGAACACCCCTCTGTGGCAAGTAGCCTGAACAATTTGACAGCACTCTAAAAATCACAGGGAAGGTACAGCGATGCCGAACCTTTGTATATCGATGCTTTGGCCATGAGAAAACGTCTGTTGGGGGCAAATCATCCCAGTACAATAACCATTCGTGAAAATCTGGAAGAGTTGCGGCGGAATCGTCAGCCTTGGTTCAGGAGAATGGTTGCTTTTGTCTGGCGTTGGTTTCAGGAATTTAGGTAATCTGCACCGGCTGCATTACTCGCCTGGGATTCAAATCTTAGTCTAATAAGCTAATCGGCATTTAAGTTGCATAAAAGCAGCGCTGAAGCCCCTACTACAAACGAATCATTCTGGAAAAATGAATGACGATTAGCTTAAGTAGGCAGAATAATTAATTACACAATGTCATTGCCAATGTAGTGAAGCCAAATAATGCGATCGCACAACCTAGAACTACTTCTCTAGGATATGCTCTGCGAAGGGTGCGATCGCAATAACTGTAAATATTTTTGTTTATCTATTTAATGAGCCTCTGAACTCCGTCAACGAGGCTTTTATCTCCGTTAACGGGTTATAGAGATAGCGATCGTGGTTAATTGCACTATCTTTTACATCACATTCCACAGGATTTGAACCTAAATCCCAAATAGAAGATGTTTGTTTAATGCTAGTAATAATAATTTTTCCATTTTCTTGAATAATCTCAAATTCTTGGCTTTCTCCTAATAGTTCTTTAGGGATTAATAAGCCTTTTTCTGTTGCTGTTAATTTCATATTTAATTACCTCGATTTATTTTGTAAGTTAATCAAATGAATTTGCTTTAGGGCCGACAAGATGCCATTGGTGTCAACTTAACAGGGCGGTTAGAAACCGCGTCTACACAGACAAAACCCGCCTGCGCGGGTTAAAAACATTAATTTTCTCTTAGTCCGCGTAGGCGGACTTTGTTTGTATAGCCGCGAATTCTATTCGCCAGGGCTTAAGTTGATACCAATGACAAGATGCCCACCCCACAAAATTGGATAAGGTTTACCAGTTACCTACAGGTTGAGCAGTAGCACCCAGCATTGAGGGATCGGTTGAAATACCTAACTTTTCAGCTACACGACGACCATAGGAAATATCTGCCCGGAAGAAGTGGCAAAGTTGACGCATTTGGATGTCTTCCCTTGCTTGAGAGAGACTACCGACAATATTATGAGCCAGACGTTCTTGCTGTTCAGGAGTCATTAACCGATACAGATTACCTGCTTGGGTGTAATCGTCGTTTCCTTCACGATGACTGTAACGATCAACTGTGACATCACCCAAATGACTAGGTGGTTCTGCATAAGCTGGATTTTCTTTGGGCGTACCCTCAGCACTATTCGGTTCATAGTTAGGAGCGCTACCGCCGTTGTTCCCCGATGCCATAAAACCATCTCGCTGATAATGCATCACTGGACATTTGGGCTGGTTGACGGGTAGTTGCTGGTAGTTACCACCTAAGCGATACCGTTGAGCGTCTGGGTAAGACATAATGCGAGCTTGCAGCATTTTATCTGGAGAGAAACTCACACCAGGAACCACTGCACTAGGGCTAAAAGCGGCTTGCTCAACTTCGGCGAAATAATTCTCAGGGTTCCGATTTAGCTCTAGTATCCCAACTTCGATTAAGGGATAGTCTGAGTGCTTCCAAACTTTGGTCAAATCAAAGGGATTGTCTGGATGTTTTGAGGCTTGCTCCTCGGTCATCACTTGAATACACATCCGCCATTTGGGATAATCTTTTTTAGCGATCGCCTCAAACAAATCGTGAGTCGCATGATCGGGATCTTCGCCCTTAATCTTAGCCGATTCTTCCTCTGTCAAGGTTTGATGCCCTTGTAGCGTCTTAAAGTGAAATTTACACCAAACGCGTTCACTAAGTGACTCTGAAAGAGTATCGCCCTCACCATTAATCAAGCTGAAGGTGTGGCTACCAAACCCGTCCATGTGGCGATAGGTTTTGGGAATTCCCCTGTCTGAAAACAGGATCGTCACCTGGTGAAGCGATTCTGGACTGAGTGACCAAAAATCCCACTTGGCGTTTTGGTCTTTGCAATTGGTTTGGGGATTGCGCTTTTGGGTATGGATAAAATCAGGAAACTTCAGGGGGTCGCGGATGAAGAAAATAGGGGTATTGTTGCCTACAATATCCCAGTTGCCTTCCTCAGTGTAGAACTTGATGGCAAAGCCTCTAGGGTCACGCTCAGCATCTGCTGAACCTTTTTCTCCCCCAACTGTAGAAAAGCGCAGGAGAATTTCAGTTTTTTTGCCAATTTCAGAAAAAAGTTTGGCTTTACTGTAGCGAGTGATATCGTTAGTGACCGTAAAAGTACCGTGAGCAGCCGCACCTTTAGCGTGGACAACCCGCTCAGGTATACGTTCTCTGTTGAAATGAGCCAGCTTTTCCATCAGGTGGAAATCCTGCATTAATACAGGGCCACGCGGGCCGGCGGTAAGTGAATTTTGGTTATCGGCAACAGGGATACCGTCAGCAGTGGTCAATTTTTGGGGTTCAGTCATGGGTAAAGAAGTTCTCCATTGAGTTACTCAGATTGCCCAAAGTACATTTTAGTTAGCAAACAGACAGATAATCATTAGCTAGAGCTAATTAAATCGTAGTCATACCGAGTTTATATTTAAATCATAATGGGTATGACTATGATTTGCAACCAATTTTTTGTATCTAGGACTTACGCAAGTGTCATATTTTTAACGCCAGAGGTTGTCCAGAGTCAAAGGTCAAAAGTCCAAAAAACCTTGACCCTTGACCCTTGACCCTTATACCCTTGACCCTTGACCCTTGACTCTTATACCCTTGACCCTTGACCCTTATACCAGAAGCCTTGTGTGCCAGTTGCGTAAGTTCTATAAATGTTTGAGAATCAACGAGCAAACATCTGTTGCTTCAATTCGGTTTGTATCAAGTAGCTGACTTTGATGGGTGATCAATAGAGGCCCTTCATCTGGAGAAGTGGTGATGTTACCGTGAGAGCCACGTACCAAGGAAGCATCTAGAGGAATCACGTCCATTAGGTAGCGAAAACCTAATTGTTTTTTAAGTAGCTTGAGAGCAATTTTTCCTTGAGGAAATTTAATTTGCGGATCAAGGAAAAGTTCTACAGGATCGTAACCAGGTTTACGGTGGATATCTACAGTTCTAGCAAAATCAGGCGCTTTATGATCATCGAGCCAATAATAATAGGTAAACCAAGCATCAGACTGAGCGATCGCAATTAACTCCCCCGATCTAGGATGAGCAAGGTGGTAGGCTTGCTTACCTTCTTCATCCAATACCTGGGCTACGCCTTCAGTCGCTTCTATAATAGAGCGAATTTTTGGGATATACGCCGGATCATTGACATATATATGAGCAATTTGATGATCAGCTACGGCAAAAGCAATGCTAGCACCAAAATCGAGCAGTTCTCGCCCTAATTCTTCCCGCACAGCAATTAAACCATTTTCCCGTAATACGCGGTTTAAATCTACTGCTTTTGAAACTGGGGTAATGCCATACTCAGAAAGAATAATTACCTGAGTATTACGTGCTTCATAATATTCAATTAGATTGCCACAAACAGCATCAATTTCTTGCAAATCTGCTTGGTTCTGTTTTTCATCGTTACCAAATCGTTGCAAACAGTAATCTAAATGCGGCAGGTAAACTAGTGATAGTGTAGGGCTGTAGCGTTCGTCAATCCATTTTGCTGAATTAGCAATCCATTGACTAGAACTAATAGAAGTTTTTGGCCCCCAAAAATCGAACAGAGGGAACTGACCTAAATCAGATTGTATTGGCGATCGCACATCACTAGGATGGGTATAAATATCAGGTAGTTTTCTGCCATCTGCGGGATACATTGGACGCGGTGTAATGGCATAATCTGCCGAGGAATACATGTTGTACCACCAAAAAAGGTTAGCACAAGTAAAGTTTGGATCAATGGATTTAGCTATATCCCAGACTTTGGGAGCCTGCACTAGTTTATTAGACTGTCGCCAAAACTTCACTTCACACTCATCGCGGAAATACCAGCCATTAGCCACAATCCCATGCTCATCAGGCAATTTTCCTGTTAAATAAGTAGCCTGAACAGAACAAGTCACAGCAGGTAATACTGGTGCGACGTTTACAACTTGCCCTTTAGCAGCCCAAGAAGATAAAAACGGTGTGTTTTCTCCTAGTAAGCTAGGCGTTAATCCCACGACATTTAGAACAACCGTTTTCTGCATAAACTTAATCCTCTTTTATACCAAGTTTAAAAAATAACTAGAAATGCGCAATAACTTATCTCTACAGATTTAAACCAGAAAACCCAGCTTAAATCTTAATTTATTAATTACGAATTAATTTTAGTACCCATTCATATTCCCGCTGAATAGAAGTCAGTAAATCTATCTTCATTTCTAATGGCAATACATCCCAAGTGTAAGTCTCAATCTCTAAATGTTGACAAGCATTATTTGTTTGAAGTAGATGTAAAACAGTAGCAATGTCATCTTGTGTAGACTGCAAAACTTGATAATCATGAATAAAAATTGGCACATGAAAATGAGTGCGCCATTCTTCAGCTAAAGATTGCTCTAAATGTGGTAATGCGTTTATTAAGTCAGGATAGTGATGGAGTGTACCGTCACTTTGACGTTCTATTACTTGGTGAAGATAAGTAGATTCAGCAAATGGGCGTAGACGCTCAACTATTAGACTCCGCTTTTCAATTTCCGCAGGTATTTTTACTTTAATCGCCGCACTGATTTGAATCTTGCCAATCTTAATTCCAACTGATTGTAAACGAGCAAACACAGACTTTGGTTCTTCATATTCAACTGAAAAATGGCAGGTGTCATAGCACAGACGAACATGTTCTAGCAATTTAGTTTCTGCTAAATTCTGTTCAATATTTAATTGTTCTGATAAATAATTTCCGCCAATGGGCAATAACCAATTTTGAAAAAAATCAATTACTTCTGAAGTATTTTCAATTAATCCATCAGGCTCAGGTTCCAAATCAATATGCAGCAATTTTCCTGTTTCTTCGTGGATGCGAATCATTTCCATGACAACTGATGCGATATTAAAACAGCTATTTTTCAGAACTGTCTCGCACATCGATTTGTCTTTCTCCCACCAAGGTTTATAGGATAAAGGTAGTGTAGAAATTCCGCCATCAAGACTTTCTGGTAGGAGAGTTGCTAAAATTTTAGTCAAGCTTAACGTGTAATTAAACCGTTCCTGAGTTGACCAATCTGGTGCATAAACATGGTCTTTTACTACTTGTCGATGAAATCCCCCATAAGGAAATCCATTTAAGGTAAAAACATATAAATCTTCTTGAGTTAGCCACGCTTGGAATTGAGCTAAATTATTGCTTTCTAAAAGTTGTTTTGCGGCTGTATTTGCTAACCTCAAGCCAATCCCGAATGGTTCTGTAGGTGATAAACGTGACTTGAGTTCAGGAATATATGTTTCTAAATTTGCAAAAACCTCAACCCAACTTTCACCAGGATGAATATTGGAGCAATAAGTTAAGTGAAAGTTGTTGTTTTTTGTAATCTTCATTTTCTAACTTTATGCCTGATAAGGGTATATATTAGCTTTTGACCTTTGACTCTGGACAACCTCAACGAAAAAAATATGATTCTTGCATAAGTCATGTTTAAGTAACAGCAAATATTTGTGCTAATTTCATTGAAATTGGTAGCAAAAGTAGAACTAATAAACCGTAATACAAACCAGCAAAACCAGATGCAACAGTTGCATCTAAGATAATTAAAGACAACACGCCTACTTTCACAGCAGTTCGGATTTTATCGGCTACTGGCTCACGTGCAGCTTGGATAAAATTAGGAACTACTCGAATAGCTAATAAAATAGCAAATGGTAATGCTGCGATCGCAGTATAATCTTCTAACAATCCTAAAGCTAAAACTGCTGTCAAGACTATAGCAATCAATAGTAGCGCTATTACTCCCGTTATCTTTTTGCCTCCGTGAACTTCTCCCTGACTAATTGCAGTGATCGCAGCAATGTAAATAACAGGAATCAACGCTAAATACCAGCGTTCCAATACTATTGCTGGTACAGCACTAACACCTAACAATAAGTTACTACCACGGCACAAACCCATATTCAAAGGGCCAAAAAAAGGATGATGTTTAGCGATCGCATCATACAGCAGTGCTGAAAAAGTTATGATTATGGCGATCGCACCACTCAACCAAGAGACTTGAAAAGCCGCTACAATCCCAATCGCCAACAATACACTTCCCAATAAAGTAGCATTCTGACGAGACACGCGACCACTGGGAATTGCTCTATTTGGTCGCTCTTTTCCATCTAATTCAGCATCGAAAACATCATTAAAAACTATACCGCCGCCGTATAAACCAGTTGTAGCTAATAGCAACCAAGCTAATGGAATTAGAACCGCAAGAGTTGTTTCTCCATTAATTAATTTATCAAAAACAATCCCACCAGAGGCAGCAAAGCCAACTAGAATATCAGCCCAAGCTGTAACAATATTGGCAGGACGCATTAATTCTAAATAACCACGCCAGCTTTGAAAATTAAAGCTTGCAAAATTCATTTTTATACATCCTTAATTACTAATTTCTCGAATTGCTATAAATAAAACCACAGATAAACACAGATGAATTATCTGCGTTCATCTGTGGTTACAAGTACTCCTTGATTGATGTGCATATATGGTTTTCTACTCAATCAGCACATAATCTGAAGTTGATTTGATTCCTGGTTCCTGGCCCCGCAATACAGAATTGCCATTGAACATCTGACGCTGATCAACGGATGCGGGATTAAGCCAGTCTGATGCTTGCATTTGCCCAGTTTGACTATAAGCAGCTAAAGCATTCTCGTAACAAACTGCTTGTACATGTTCTTCAGGAATGCCCCTTTCTAACATCAACTGAGCCGTTTTCGGGACTGCTAAAGGATCGCTAATACCCCAATCAGCACTACTATCCACAATGATGCGTTCTCGTCCATATTGACGGACAATCTCCACCATTCTGGCGTTACCCATTTTCGTCTTTGGGTAAATGGTGAAAGCTGCCCAAAAACCGCGTTCTAGTACTTCCTCTACGGTTTCTTCGTTGTTGTGGTCAATAATTACTTGTGAAGGATCTAAGCCATATTCGACGCAGCGATCCATGCTGCGGCTGGCTCCCTCTTTCTTGTTGCGATGTGGTGTATGAATCAGCACCAGCATATCTAATTCTTTAGCTAATTCTAATTGTTGACAAAAGTATTTATCTTCTGCTTCTGTCATGTCGTCATAGCCAATTTCGCCAATAGCAACAACTCCCTCTTTACAGGCATAAAGTGGTAGCAGTTCTATAACTTCTGCTGCTAGTGCTTCGTTGTTAGCTTCTTTTGGGTTTAAGCCAATTGTGCAGTAGTGTTGGATGCCAAACTGACTAGCACGAAACCGTTCCCAGCCCACAAGACTGCTGAAGTAGTCTTTGAATGTGCCGGCGTTAGTTCGGGGTTGTCCTAACCAAAAGGCTGGTTCAATGACGGCGACAATGCCATATTCTCGCATTACTAGGTAATCGTAGGTAGTACGGGAACACATGTGAATGTGAGGATCGATGTACATCATGGTGTAGTTTTATGATTGGGGATGGGGCATTGGGCATGGGGCATTGGGCATGGGGGATTGTTTTCTTGCTCCCTTGTTTGTTTCCTAGTCCCTTTTACTTGGAGACGCAGAGGCGATCGCGGCTGAAACTGCTCCAAGTTAGATGACCTTTTTGAATAGATGACTGTAAATCTGGGTAACGGTAGAGTAATGCTTGGGCTTCGGCTAAAGGCGATTGAGCACAAGCTAGGGCTGCTGCTTCTTGCTCGGCTATATCCCCATCAGTTAGCACTTTTTCTAAATCGGCAATTATTGCAGTGTCGGCAAATCGCCCCACAGATCGCCAAAGTTCTGGCGTAACTGAGCGTTTGGCTGCCCAACGCTCATGGGCATAGTTTGTCAACATTTTTGCTAATTCTGGGTTAGCACGGCGATCTAGACCCCAGATCAGATGCAAAGGACTGTCTACAAACACTGCCTTCAGCACCATCTGATTCCAAGCAGCATCGTCTAAATAATCCGCAGGATAAGGGTTTCGTAGTGCTATGGATTGGAAAACATTACTCATATTGCTGCGAATTCCCTCAGCAGCGCGTTGGCGATGTAACTCCGGGTGTGGCAATAGAGGCAAACTTTGATAAAGGACAACTAACTCTCCCATATCGGCAGTAGTGAAGACTTTATCAAGCGATCGCACGTACTCCTGTGCATCCTCATGGGGCAAAGCTAAAAGCAAGAGTGTGCGAGCTGCTTGATCTATACTCCAATTACCAGGAAACCAACCGGGGAGCACTTCCTGTGCTGCTTCCAAATCTTGAGATGTTAGCTGCAAATCCTCTTTACCTAAATAACGCGGCACAGCACTAAAAGCTGTGAAAAATACTCGCTCAGCAGCGCCGCTAGCAATCTGCGCCTGTTTCTGTTCTAGCCAGGCATTAGCTTTCTCTGAAGCAGACTGTAACAGCCAGTGATGCAGTAACTTGTTTACCCTACTCATGATTAGTTCAGGAGAAGTTTTCCAACGGTTTTCTCTAAGAATACAAGTATAAAACTTGCCACTAAAATTGATACCTTCTTATTATACGAGTTACAGAATATATTATTAAGATAATATATTTACTGAATCTATAAAAATCTACCCACTTTAAATAAGATACTGTAAAGATGTCATTTTAACTATTGTAAATCTGGATTTAGCTTAATAATAAGCTTTAAGCTTTATGCAATAATGATATTTATTGCAAACATGCTAGTAAAAATCTACGCGTCAAATAATTTTGCGAATAAATGTTATTTTTTAATTTTATTCGTTCGGTAGAAAACATTTACAACCCATAATTTATTACTTCTGAATCATTTCCAGCTTCCAACTCTGGATTAATTTTCAGTGTGTAAAGTTGTAATTGTAATTGCACATTGAGATACAGCTAATTAAAAACTAATACGATAAAAATGTACACTAAACAAAAGACTAATCTCAGCCTACAACCACTAAACCAATGTGTCCGCGTCACCTTTAACTATGATGTTCACTTTACTAGAGGATTGTTTCAGTTAAACAATCCTTTATTAGCACAAGTGATTGCTGCAAATGGCGAGACAACTCCCAAGAAAGTGTTGGCAGTAGTAGATGGAGGACTATTAGAATACCAAGATGAATTGCTCCAAAAATTATCAGTTTACGCCCAGAGTTATGGAGATGTATTCACTCTGAGTAGTGAACCGATAATAGTTTCAGGTGGAGAAACAGTCAAAAATGAACCAAAATTCATCGAGCAAATTCATCAGAGTATTAATATCGCCGGATTGTGTCGTCATTCCTACGTTTTAGCAATTGGAGGTGGGGCTGTACTCGATATGGCAGGATATGCAGCAACAACTGCTCACCGAGGAATTCGGTTGTTGCGAGTACCAACTACAGTATTAGGGCAAAATGATTCAGGTGTAGGGGTAAAAAATGGAATCAATGCCTTTGGCAAGAAAAACTTTCTTGGCACATTTATGCCACCTTATGCTGTATTGAATGACTTAGATTTTCTGACCACTCTTGATGATCGAGATTGGCGATCGGGTATTGCTGAAGCGGTGAAGGTAGCGCTGATTAAAGATGCAGATTTCTTCGATTTTATTATGACTTATGCCGATAAATTGGCTAACCGAGACATGGACATCATGGAAAAGCTAATCTATCGGTGTTCCCAGTTGCACTTAGAGCATATTGCTGGTAGTGGTGATCCTTTTGAAATGGGTTCATCGCGTCCTTTAGATTTTGGACACTGGGCTGCTCACAAACTGGAACATTTAACGAATTACAGTTTACGTCATGGTGAAGCTGTTGCGATCGGCATTGCTTTAGATAGCACCTATTCTTATTTAAAAGGGTTAATTTTGCAATCAGAATGGAAAAGGATTTTAGGCACACTCAAGAAGTTAGGATTCACTTTGTACGTGTCTGAATTGGCAGAGCAATTACATCAACCAGATCATCCTCATTGTTTATTTAGAGGACTGACTGAGTTCCGTGAACACTTAGGGGGAAGATTGACAATTACCCTATTAGAAGGAATTGGACAGGGAATGGAAGTTAATCAAGTGGATCTGTCTTTGTACAAAGATGCTATTTTGATGCTACGTGATTGGGAGCTTTCGCATTAATTCTGTATATTTAATTGGAATTACCTAAGTGCGATCGCTCCACTATGACGGCGTTAAAATAAACCCATAACAGACCAAGGTCTTATCTGAAAAAATGACCGATGACTTACACTCCACCCAAACTGTTAACTTTCGAGCAATTCATAACGGAATATGGGGATAATCCCCACTACGAACTCATTGACGGAGAACTGCGCGACATGGAGCCTACAGGCCCTCATGAAGAAGTTTCAGGGAGCATTGCTGGTAGAATCTATGTCGAAATTCTTCGTTCTAATTTAAACTGGCTGATTCCCAAAACTTGTTTGATTAAGCCACCTGCTGCGGAAGCGACAGCACTACGTCCTGATGTGATTGTTATAGATAAAGCAGAACTTAACAAAGAACCGCTTTGGCAAAAGGAGCCGATTATTTGTAATGGCAATACAATTAAACTTGTTGCGGAAGTTGTTAGCACAAATTGGCAGGATGACTATGCTAGAAAAGTCGAAGAATATGCTTTTCTAAATATTCAAGAATACTGGATTATAGATTTTCGTGGTTTAGGAGGCTTGCAATTTATTGGTAATCCTAAACAACCTACTTTTACAGTCTGCCAATTAATTAACAGTACGTATCAGCAGCAACAATATCGTTTAGGAGATGCAGTTACATCTTACCTGTTTCCAAACTTGCAACTCAAACTTGACGACGTTATGTAGACGTTGCATTGCAACGTTATGTAGAGACGTTGCAATGCAACGTCTCTACTCTTATAAATTTAATGTTGCCAGGAGTTCTAGAATCACTCCATTAGTCCAGCCAAAACCAACTTCGTTGGAACTGTAGCCAAAACAAATTTCATCGGAGACGTTGGCAGAACAGTGTTCAACATCGTATTTTTCAACTAAGGTTTTGTGACGCTTAAATTCCTCAATAACCATCACAAGGAACTTTTGGGCAATGCGATCGCCTTCTTGATGATACCCATAGCGGTGAAGTCCCAGAACTGCAATCAACGTTAGGGGTGCCCAACCGAAGGGAGCATCCCATTGATTACCTGTGACGCGAGTACTGGTAAAAATTCCTCCTGGTGCTTCAAACAAACAGAGATTTTCGGCGACGCGTTGGGCTTGTGCATCTGAGGCTAGTCCCATCCATAAAGGATAGAACGTAGTGGCAAACTCGTAGCGGCGGCGTTCTCCGCTTTGGAAGTGATAATCCAGATATAGTCCCTGTTCTTCATCCCAGAGACACTGATCGATGCGATCGCGGCGGATATCTGCCCGCTCGCGCCATTGCTGCACCAGTTCTTCGTTACCTAGTATATCGTTAATTTGCGCCAGATCTTGTTCCATCTGATACAGCAAACTATTGAGACACACGGGAGCATAATGGAGGATATCAACACTGAAAGGGCCGAATCGGTTAGTGATATCAAAACCGGACTCACGCATGGTGCGATCGCCTTTGTAAAAAAGGTGGGTTAGTTCGTCATTTTCTCGGTCGTAGTAAAGACTGACATCATAATCATCAACCTCAAACGTTTTATAGTATTCCTTAACGCGATCATAATGGCTCCTTCCTTGCTCATCCTGCTCGGAGAACAAGACTTCTGGCGCAGGGCCTTCCCCGAAAGCATAGAATCGGGACAAACCTGTGGCAGGATTCAGGTGGGGCGGTACTACCCAGTAGTAGTAAAATTGCTCAAGCAGTGGTACGGCTGATCTGAGCCACTCTTCATCCTGGGTGTGCTGGAACAGCGCTAAAACCATCATGCTGAGGACGGGGGGCTGCGATCGCGACAACATGTAAGTCCGGTTGGAATTCAGGATAGTGCCGTAATGCTGCACTTGGTACAGTAGTTGATCGACTTGGCTTTTTGCTAGCTCCCATTCCTCATCCCGCAACAGCCCCAACAGGATAAAGTAGCTGTCCCAGCCATACATTTCGTTAAAGCGACCACCTGGTACGACATAAGGCCCTGGTAGGTATAGCAACCCATGATCTCGAATCGCCTCAACTTCGGTTGGTAGAGTGCGAATTTCCATTTGTTGCATCTCTTTGGGAGACAGCGATCGCTCCAACACAGTTTGAACGTTAGGACAGTCTTCTTGGGGCGAAATGTAGACAATCCAGGGAGTCTCTGTTTTGTGGTCTAGCTTGGTATCTTTTGCAGATTGTAACAAGTGTTCGTGCGATCGCGTCAACGTTTTCCACGTTTTTTTTATATGGGCCCGCACGACGTCAATCTGTGCAGTTGCAAGTGCTGGTGGAGTGGTCATAATATCATTTTCAAGTTTACGGGGTGTTAAAGAAATTGTTTTTTTAAACGCAGAGGGACGCCAAGGAAACCCCAGAGGAACCCAAAGTTTTTAAGGAGTTGCTGAATAAAAAATATTCAAAACTCTTACTCTCTGGGTGAGACAGATTCATCTTTTCACTCAGCACTACTAACCAACAGAGCAACTGGAAAATGCGCTAGAGCTGCTCCTATGGATAATGTTTCTTTAGCCTGTAAGGGTTGCTGAGTTAAAACGTTTTTCCAGGTGAAGGAACCGGCGGGTAATTTCAGGTGGGTATCTTGCCATACCGACTCGCCTAAGGGATATTCTCCAGGTTGGATGAGGCTGGTGAGAAAGCGAGGCGCGATCGCGATCGCTGTTTGATTCCCCTGTCGCCGCGCAAAGGCAATAATATGATTGGCATAAGTTCCCTGAATTTCTAATGGCAAATAGTCGCCATCTTGAAATAATGAGAGATAGTCTCTTCTCGCCTTTAGTAATTGAGTCGTTAAAAACAGTTTGATTCTGCCATCTGTTGTGTGGCTCAGCAACTCCTGAATTAAGATGAGAATGTCTGTCTTTGCCTGCTTTTGAATGGCGCTCAAATAAGCTCGTCGCTGCTCAAAATCTACGGTACGGCGGTTGTCTGGATCAACCAAACTCAACTCCCAAACTTCGGTTCCCTGGTATAAATCAGGCACACCTGGTGCAGCAATTTTCAGTAAAGTCTGGGAAAGGGAATTGAAAATACCATAGTCCGCAATCTTTTGTTGAAAGGGGCTAAAGGCTTCTAGAAATTCTGCTGAGATGGAGGAATCTAAAACCTTCTCGATAAAAGAGGCACATGCTTCTTCGTATTCGCTGTCAGGTCGCAACCATGCTGTATGGACTTTTGCTTCCCGAATTGCTTTAATTATGTAGTCTTTAACTCGTTCTACGAAAGACTCATGTTCTTGTTCGCTAAAGGGAAACGCGCCCACCAGCGTTTGATATAAAAAATACTCGTCATTACGATCTGGTATTGCAAAGCCTTGGCGCTCGCTGCGATGTCCTCGATTAATCGCACTCCAAGTATTTACCTGCTCCTCCCATTCATCTGGGATTTCCGATAGCACATTTAACCTTGCTCGCACATCTTCACCGCGCTTGGTGTCGTGGGTAGCTGTGGTGTTCATCGTGTGGGGCCACTTTGCTTGGTGCTTTTGGTTAAAGCGATGAAAGTCGGCTACTTTGATGCCAAAATGACTGGGATTACCTCCCACTTCATTGAGCGACAGCAAACGGTTGTAAACATATAGCGTGGTGTCTTCTACACCTTTCGCCATTAATGGGCCGCTGTATTGCTGCATCCGTAGTACAAAGTATATCCACTGATCACGTTCTGTCTGAGTCAAAGAGTTATCAAACTCCAGTACCATCAGCTTTTCGATAAAGGTCAACTCATGCTGTAACAAGGGCGTTTGTTCTTTAGCCTGGCGAATTACTTCCTGAATGCAGGCGCGATCGCCATCCTGAATCCCATCGGGAGTAATATAGGTGCGATAAATTGGAAACAAAGTCAACACTTCGGCGATCGCTCTTTTTAATCCATTCAGTGTAAAGTCATTGCCATAGCGATATTTGCTAGAAATATTCTTCAACAACAGAGCCAGATTATCAATGTCACCTGCTAAGTTCTTTTCTAAAATCAGGTGCTTTTTCTCCTTGACCAGTGATGGATAATCTACTCTTGAACCAATAAAATTATGGTAGATTCTATCGAACCGTGATTCATTTTCACATTGGCAAAATACGCCATTTACATAGTTCAGAAAGTCATATCCAGACGTACCTTGAATTAACCAATTTTCTGGCAAATTTTCGGTGAGTTCCAAAATTTTCTCAACAGTAATATACACATCTCCCATCTTTTCCTGGAGACGTTCTAAATACTGGAATGGGTTATAAAGTCCATCGATATGGTCAATTCGCAACCCAGTAAATTTTCCTTCTTCTACCAACTTTTGAATCAGACTATGAGTGTTATTAAATACCCGCAGTTCTTCAACTTTAACGGAAATTAGTTCGTTGACAGTAAAGAAACGGCGGTAGTTCATTTCTTCTGCTCCCACCTTCCAAAAGGCGAGACGGTAAAACTGATCATTCAGTAATTCATCTAGGAGGTTAAAGCTATCTGAATTGCCTTTTTCGCCATTAAAAACTTCCAGATTTTCGTCAACAAACTCGCGGATGGCATCGTTGGTGCTGTAGAGTTCCCAGACTAATCCTTTAATAAATGCAATTTGGTCTTGTCGCTGTTTACCCGCAACCTCTGAAGGCACATTTTTGAGAATGTAGAGAATCCCCAATAGCTTAATGAAATCAGGATGATTGCGTCCCAGTGTACGCGTGAGTTTGCCCAAATTGTGGGTAAGAAATTTGGTGTAAGACTCTAATCGCAGCGGCAATTTCAAGCTGTAATAGTTCACGGTTAAACCGTTTTGTTCGTATTGGAGCTGAATGTCTCGGTTTTCCAAAGATACACCGTAGAAGTCTCCCAGCAAAGGAGCCAAAACTCGCTCTTGGCGATCGCCAAATGGAGCATTCCAACTTAAATCAAAGTAGTCAGTATAGCTGGAATCTGGGCCGTGTTCTAATACATCCACCAAGTAATGGTTTTCGCTGGTATACGCCATGTGATTGGGTACAATGTCTTGTAACCAACCCATACCAAGGGCTTGTAGTTCACCAACTAGCGCATCAAATGACTCGGTAGTTCCTAATTCTGGATTTAGTTGAGTGGCATCTACTATATCGTAGCCATGCGTACTACCAGATCGTGCCTTGAAAATGGGAGAAGCATACAGATCGGAAATGCCTAAGTCTGCTAAATAAACGGCGATCGCTCTAGCGTTTTCAAAGCCAAACTGAGGTGTAAACTGAATTCGATAGGTTGCGGTGGGAATTCGCATAGATTTGTTATTTTAAGGAATTGACAGTCAATCCGATTTTGGATTTTGGATTTGAGATTTTAGATTGACTGCACCCATAAAGGGATGCAGCTTGGGGATTTTAGATTGATTCCGCCCACAAGGGGCGGGGCTTGAACCAAAAACAATCCAAAATCCAAAATTTAAAATCTAAAATTCGGAGGGTCATACAGCGGCTTCTGGTAAGAGTAGAATCGCATTTCTACTCCTATTTCCTGTCTCCTGTCTCCAGTTCATACAACACTATACTGGTGGGTTGCAGTTTCAGATCCTGCCCTACAGATAGATGCTCAGATGCTTGGGAACCAGGCCCGGCCCATGATGTATCTGCTGAGTCTAATTTTTTCTGAGCATGGCGCTGACTTGGTAGGATTGTTGACACCAAAGAGGAATTAAAATTCATCACAAATATCAATTCACTCGATTCGCACCAACGACGCACTACAACCAACTGCTTGTTTTCATCGCTAGTCGCTTCCATGAAATTGCGGTCTTGTTTAAGAAGTACCGGATGCGTCTGGCGTAAATGAATTAACTGGCGATACCAATCCCACAAAACTTTGTGCTTACCTTCATTGCGTAATTCCCAGTTGAGTTTACAACCTAGGAAGGTTTCCGCAGATTCGGGATCTGGTGGATCGTCTTCATAGTGAAATGCTTCAAATTCTTCTCTGCGTCCGGCTCGAACCGCTTGAATCAAATCTGGATCAGAGTGACTGACAAAGTACATGAAGGGTGCAGGTTCCCCGTATTCTTCTCCCATGAACAACAGCGGTAAGTAGGGTGACAACAATATAGCCCCGGCTGCCAACTTTAATCCTTCAAATGATATCCGCTGGCTGAGGCGTTCCCCTTTCATCTGATTACCAATTTGATCGTGATTTTGGATGCAGACTGCAAACTGTGATGGCGAGCGATCGCGGCAAGATATACCATGAAATCGCTGACGATGCGGAGCGTATTTCCAATCGTAGATAAAAGTATCTGTATAAGCTTTGGCCAAATCCGCACATTGTCCAAAGTCTTGATAATATCCTTGGCGATCGCCCGTCAAAACTGCATGTAATGCATGGTGAAAATCATCACTCCATTGGGCATCCAGTCCGTATCCACCCAGTTCTGGCGGACGAATTATTTGCGGATTATTCAGGTCACTTTCGGCAATTAAGTGGCGTTTCCATTTTTGCCCTTGTGATAAATTATCAACTGCTTCAGCCAGTTCCCACAAAAAGTGTTTGGCTCCCAGGTCATAAATTGCCTGAATTGCATCGAGCCGCAATGCATCAATGTGGAATTCTTGCAACCAATACAGCGCATTTTGGATGAAATAATTTCGCACACCCTGACTAAGGGCATCATCGAAATTCATCGCATTGCCCCACGGTGTTTTATAGCTTTTAGTAAAGTAGGGCGCAAACTGACTCATATAGTTGCCTTCTGGGCCAAAGTGGTTATATACCACATCTAGCACTACAGCAATGCCGTGTTGATGACAAGCATTCACCAGTTGCTTGAGATTCGCTGGACTACCGTAGGAAGTTTGCACAGCATAAGGGTAAACGCCGTCATAACCCCAGTTGCGGTATGTCAGAGAAGCTTCAATATGTGTATCTCCTGGAAACTGGGCAATGGGCATGATTTCAATGGCGTTAATCCCCAGTTCTTTCAAATCCGGTAGGCGGGAAATAATGGCGGTAAAGGTTCCTTCAGGCGTGAATGTACCAACATGGAGTTCGTAGAAAATCATCGACTCCAGTGGAATTCCAGCCCATGCTTCATCTGTCCATTCAAACTGTTGATCAACAATTTGAGACGGCCCATGCACCCCTTGCGGTTGATACTGCGATGCTGGATCGGGGAAAGCATTTTGGTCATCCAAGATATACCGATACAGCGTGCCCGGATACACATCGTTCACCTTTGTCTGCCAATATCCCTCTGCTTGAGGTTTGAGCGGAATTACTTGCTGCTCTGGCATCAAAATTTGCACCGCGACACTGTTTAATGTTGGGGCCCAAACTGTAAACTCGCACTCTTCCTTACCCAAGTAGTGAGCACCAATTTTCACGCAGTATCCTCCCATTAGAATCATGTGTTATGCCGCATGACATGAGTGTAAATTTCAAGTTATTGCACTTTGTTTACAAACACGCCAGATAGCATAATGGTTGTTCTAATAGACTTTTGGCTAGCATCGGAAGGTAGAATTTTTTACCGAAAAATTCTACCTATGGGGATGGGGGATGGGGCATTGGGCATTGGGCATGGGGCATGGGGCATTGGGCATTGGGCATTGGGC
>NZ_JADEXR010000099.1 GCF_015206995.1 aff. Roholtiella sp. LEGE 12411
CTTGGGATTGAACACAAATAATTATCGTGAATTCTTGTGTTGATGTACAGTCCCCTTATTCTTCGCGAGTTTTCATCGCGAATTTTCTTCCCTTCTCCCCCTCTTTTTGCAAAATTGGGATGCTCCCCTACAAAAGGCGATCGCTTAGCTGATGCTGATGAGAGTCACTGTTTGTAACCTCTGTTGATTGATCTCTTCGTTTCCTGACAATGCTACGAAAAACCCTCTGTGAACAGATGCACAAACTTATTTGAGCGTTGAAGCATCTGCCTATAGTTTTATCTTTCCAAGTAGTTTGTCGATAAGTAAGTCTATGGAGGGACTGACTATGGATTTGTTCTTAAAAAGTATCCTCCCTTTGTAGCAAACTGGTTATAATTGTCTTCCATCTCTCTCATAAATCAAATTTTAATCCGCACAGTGTTTATATGGGACACGCTCGTTCTAAATCTGACCTGCCCACAAAAATCTGTCCGGTATGTCAACGTCCTTTCACATGGCGTAAGAAATGGGAAGATTGCTGGGACGAAGTGAAATACTGTTCAGAACGTTGCCGTCGTCGTCGTTCTGAAATTACAGGGACTGGGAACTAGGGATTAGGATCTAGCCTTGGGAACTAAATTATTCCCAGTACTCAGTACCCAGTATCCAATCCCCAATACCCAATCCCTAGGAAACCAACCGCAAGTGAGACGCAAATAGCGCAACAGATAGATGAAGCTACAGGTGCAACCTAAATTAATTATTCATGGAGGGGCTGGTAGTTCTCTCCACGGGAAAGGGGGAATTGAGGTAGTGCGCCGATCGCTCCATACGGTAGTAGAGAAAGTCTATTCTCTTCTATTGTCTGGAGCAACTGCTTGCGAAGCAGTGGTGCAGGGGTGCTACATGCTAGAAGATGACTCCTGCTTTAATTCTGGCACTGGTTCAGTACTGCAATCTGATGGTCAAATCCGTATGAGTGCTTCCCTGATGGATGGCGCATTAGGGCGTTTTAGTGGCGTGATTAATATTTCACGTGTGAAAAATCCCATTGAGTTAGCGCAATTTTTACAAAATTCCCCAGATCGGGTGTTGTCAGATTACGGTTCAGCTGAGTTGGCGCGGGAAATGCAAATTCCCATTTATAACGCTTTAACTGATTTGCGGTTGCAAGAGTGGATACAGGAGCGCCAAGACAACTTTAAAAGTACTATGGCTGGTGTGGTAGCAGAACCAGAACTGGTAGAAACCAGTAATGCCCGACGTGGCACCATAGGGGTAGTAGCTTTAGATGGCTATGGTAAAATAGCCGCGGGCACTTCCACAGGTGGCAAAGGCTTTGAGCGGATTGGGCGGGTAAGTGATTCGGCTATGCCAGCAGGTAATTATGCTACTGGTCATGCTGGTGTCAGCTGCACTGGTATTGGGGAAGACATTATTGATGAGTGTTTAGCAGCACGAATTGTAGTGCGTGTTACTGATGGTATGTCCCTCAAGGATGCCATGCAGCGCTCATTTACGGAAGCGCACCAGAACAAGCGGGATTTGGGAGCGATCGCCTTAGATGCTAGTGGGGCGATCGCTTGGGGTAAAACCAGCCAAGTCTTACTCGCGGCTTACCACGACGGTATAGCCATAGGTGATACTTTGGAACTTCCTGAAAATTCAGAAGTTGGCTGTTTGTCTTAACTATCAGCCTGAAGCTATCAACTAGAATTTTTCGGTTGTTGGCTTTGGGCTGAACGTTTTTTTGATACCCAACCTGGTTTAATAACTTGATGCTCACGGGCAATTACTAAGCAATCATCAGAGACATCTTCTGTAACAGTTGAACCTGCTGCTACGTAGACATCGTTTCCCAAAGTTAGTGGTGCAACTAAGGTAGTATTAGAACCTGTACCAGTGCGATCGCCGATGATGGTACGGTTTTTATTAACGCCGTCATAGTTGGCGGTAATTGTACCCGCACCGATATTAACTTTATTGCCCGCAGTGGTATCGCCCAAATACGATAAATGCGCCACATTGGTGCGATCGCCTAACTGAGTATTTTTCAATTCTACAAAATTGCCCACACGGCAACCAGCACCCACTTGTGCATGACCGCGCAAATGTGTATAGGGGCCAATTCGGCTTCCTGCCTGTACAATGCTTTTCGTCACCACAGAATACTGGACAGTGACATTTTCACCAATCTGGCTATTTTCAATTAAAGTCCCAGGCCCAATGCGACTTCCAGTTTGAATTGTGGTATTTCCCCGCAGATGTGTTTGAGGTTCAATAATTACATCCGGCTGTAATTCCACCGTTTCATCAATAGTGATGCTTGTGGGGTCGATGAAGGTGACACCTGCCAGCATCCATTTTTCCTTAACTCGCCTTTGCAAAATATCGTATGCTGTTGCTAGTTGCAGGCGATCGTTGATACCAAGAATTTCCTGGTAATCTTCCACATCGACTGCCATGACTTTTCCAACTTGAGTGACAGCATCGGTAAGATAATATTCCTTTTGAGCATTATTTGCCTGGAGATGGGGTAGCACTTGTGCCAAATCCTGCCACCGGAAGCAGTAAACTCCAGCGTTGATGCGGCTATTTTGTCTTTGGGCGGTAGTACAATCCTTATGTTCGATGATTTGCTCCACAAGATTTTCATTGTTACAAAAAACGCGCCCGTAACCTGTGGGATCACTCAGGTGCGAGGTGAGAATAGTGGCAGCGTTTTGATTTTCTTGATGAGTTTGTAACAGTTGGTTGAGGGTTTCAGTGCGTACTAAAGGCAAATCGCCATTTAGCACCAGCAAATCCCCAGTGTAACCCTCTAAACAAGGAAGTAATTGCTGAATTGCATGACCAGTGCCCAGTTGCACAGTCTGTTCAATAAACTCCAAGGCGGGGATTTTATGCATGGCGGCTTTGACTTCCTCGGCTTGATACCCCACAATCACTATCCGCCGTGAGGGCGAAAGCGGTTCTACACTTTCGATAACTCTCTCTACTAGCGATCGCCCACCCAAAGAATGTAAAACTTTGGGTAAGTTTGATTTCATCCGTGTGCCGCGTCCTGCCGCTAGAATTGCTACAACTGCCATAATTAGCTATCAGCTATCAGTAAAATTGTGATGAATGCTCTTAGTACTTTGAGATTTAGGCTCAAATCATACCAGCTAATTGTCAAAGACCGAAATATCAAAATAGTCCCTGACTCCCACCTCATAGCTACTCTTAATCCTGCCAACAGTGAATAAACTCTGTAAACTCCTGCATTAGTAAAGGATTGCGCCAACCCGAATCAGTTTCTTCTTGCATTACTAAGAGTGCTTCTTCTGAAGTAAAAGCTTTTTTATAAGGTCGTTCGCTGGTTAGGGCGTCGTAAATATCAATTAACTGAAATACTTGTGCCAATAAGGGAATGCTATCTCCCTTGAGTCTATCAGGGTAGCCTGAGCCATCCCAGCGCTCATGGTGATGACGAATGATCGGAATTACACCCCGCATACTGCGTAGTGGTTGGCAAATTCTTTCCCCAATCAAAACGTGCTGTCTCATAATCTCCCAATCTTCGGGGGTTAGTTTACCTTTTTTCAGCAACACCGCGTCGGGAATACCCACTTTGCCAATATCGTGAAGATAACCACCCCACATCAAATCTCGAATTTGGTAACGCGAGAGATTGAGGTATTCACCAAAAGCTTGTCCTAATTTGACCAGTCGTTCGCAGTGGTCGCCTGTATTGGGATCACGACTTTCAATCGACATGGCAATAGAAAACAGTACTTGTTCCGCGTGGTCTAGGTCTTCATTCAAACGCTTCTGCCGTACTAAGGATTTAACACGCGCCGCCAATTCCACACGGTCAAAGGGTTTGGTAAGAAAATCATCAGCCCCAACTTCAATTCCCCGGATGCGCGATCGCCTGTCATTTAACGCTGTAATAAAAATTACTGGGATTAGCCTGGTCTGCTCATCCTGCTTGAGCAACTGGCAAACTTCAAATCCATCCATTCCCGGCATCATCACATCCAGCAAAATCAGATCCGGTTGTTTTTGTGTTACTAACTCTACAACAATATAACCACTATCTGCCTCAATCACTTCGTACCCTTCCATAGCCAATAAGGCAACAGCAGTCATGCGACTAGCAGCATGGTCGTCAACTACTAAAACTTTTGGTGCCTCTAAGTCAAAGCTATTCACTTTAAAACCCTTGGCTTGCAGCGTTCTAGATACCAATGAATCATCACCACGATTAACATCAGCTTTGATCCAAGAAGACTCTGCTTGGGTAACTTCAAGCACAAGGTCTTCTTTAGATAAGCCCAAGGAATAACCTTCTACATTTTGCAATTCTACGGCGTGATTTGAACCGATACTCTTCACTTTACTTAGGGTGTTCGACCCACTAAAAATTTGTTCGGTAGAGCCTGTATGGTTGGATTTCCATTGAATCATAAAGGCACTCCAATTTTCTGGAAAAAGTTAACAGCATCAAATTTCAAAAAAAAAGTTTAGTTTTTGACTGTATTTAAGCCAGTATTTCCATAAAGGTTATATATCATAACTATTACTCGTTTAATCTATATAATTAGGCATCATAGCTCTTGTCGACTTTCTTCTATGATCGACGCTGCGCGTAGCTTGCCTGTTCAAGGGGGTACACAAGAGAATGTGCAATTTAAAAGTGCGACAGTTGATAAAACTGCTTAACCGAGTCCTTCACAGCATGTGTTTTTTATATTATGAGAACCAGGACAATATTGCTGTCTAATTTTTCGGCTATAAATTCCAGTATGATAAATTCGCGCAAATGTTAAATCCGGTTTTTTACGGATATCGATTAACATAGCAGCGCTAGAAAATCTTGTAATGGCTCACTTTATGTTGAAGTATCAGAGTTTAATTTTAAAGTTTTTATAGCAATAATAAATATATAAGTATTTTTACGCAAATTAGGATAATTAAATGTTATTGTCTTAGTAAGTACTAGCCTCAATTCTAAATTTATTTTATGTTATGAAAAATCATTGCCTAACTATCAGGACACTTAAACGGTCATTACGTATGTAATTATACATATTTTATGATTTGATCATAGAGAAGCGGCTTGTAATTGTGATGCCTGTTCAACTATGAACTAGTGCCTACAATTCACAACAGCCATCTTTTTCGCCAATGAGAAGTAGGTTCCAAAGATGAGGCTTGTTGCTCTTGTTGTCGCCGCATTACTATAACTTCAGCAGAATCGTTTAATTCGCGATCGCGGTAGGGAATAGCAGCACGAGTTAACAAATGTTCTTTTTCTGCTTGAGAGAGTTGGTAAGAGGAGGGGGAGAGGGGAAATTCCAATGTTTCTCTTTTTTCTTTATTATGGGCTGCTACTGTACCAGGCGATCGCCTTCCCACTGGTGGGGTAGAACCTATCTGTAAATTAGCTGCCAATAATGCCGTGCGTACAGCAGCAGCACAGGAATAAGTGGCTAGTAAACCGTCTTCATGTAAACACAATGACAGTTGTTTAATAAATTCAACAGTCCATAATTGAGGACATTGAGGTGGTGAAAACGGATCGAGAAAAATAGCATCTGCTCGGAAACCTGACTGATGTACCAATGCAATCGAGCTTCTAGCATCACCAATTATTAGTGTTGCTTTCAAGCAAGCAGTTTGCACTTGATGCTCGAAAGCTAGTTGAGTCAAAATTTCAGTATGGTTGCAGTTCCAATTATCAAATAAGTGATGGGCGATCGCCGCTTTTGGCACAGACGGATTCAGTTCCAAACCAATTACTTCAACATAGCAACTAGGATTAACTGCCCAAATTGTCTGTAAAGCGGCGGCTGTGTTGTATCCTAGACCATAACAAACATCGAATAGCCGCAAAACAGGTTTATGGGCAACTGTAGCCAGTTGAGTGGGAACTACAAACTTGAAAAAACTTTCCTGCTTGGCTCCATAATGGCTATGAAAAGATTCGCCAAACTCTTTGGAAGTAAAAGTAAATGAACCATCTGCTGTAAGCTGAGGTGTAAAATTTTCTAAGTCTGACATCTTACAAAAAACTGAATATTGACTAATACCCCATGCCCCATGCCCCATATCCCATGCCCCATACCCCATGCCCCATTCCCAATTTGTTGTTTCGCCGACGTGGCTGTTTGAACATCTTGAAGATCCGCAAGTAGTCATTGTGGATTGTCGCTTTTCTCTAGCCGATCCACAATTAGGACAACAACAGTACCAAGCAAGTCATATAAAGAATTCTTATTATCTAGATTTGAATCAAGATCTTTCCAGCCTCGTAGGTAAGCACGGTGGGAGACATCCTTTACCTAACCCCAATGATATAGCTAAAAAATTATCGGCGATTGGGGTAAATTCCCAAAAAACTTTAGTTGTAGCTTATGATGATTCGCGCTTTGCCTTCGCGGCTCGTCTGTGGTGGCTGTTGCGCTATCTAGGACATGAGCAAGTAGCTGTACTAGATGGAGGCTTTACTGGATGGCAAAAAGCTAGCTATCCCATCACAGATATACTTCCTACTCCCCGAATGGGTACATTCGTAGCTCAAGCACAAATAGACAAGGTAGTAGATTTTACAGCCGTAAAAAATCGCAAAGATAGGCCAGAGGTAGTATTGGTAGACTCAAGAGAGAGCGATCGCTATCGAGGCGAACGAGAGCCAATTGATCAAATTGCTGGTCATATTCCCGGTGCAGTTAACTATCCCTGGCAAGAAATTACAGACTCTTCCGGTTACTTACTTTCCCAACCAGAGCAACGCCGTCGGTGGGAGCAGTTAGAAACAGCCGGTGAAATTTTGGTCTATTGCGGTTCTGGTGTAACCGCTTGTGTAAATTTACTTTCTTTGGAACTAGCTGGCATTAGCAAAGGTAAACTTTATGCTGGCAGCTGGAGCGATTGGATTAGTTATATGTAGTCCTTTGTCCTTGGTCATTTATGACCAATTTAAAACCGACCTAACTCCAAATTGTAATTGAGACTAAAGAACCAACCATTAAAATCAACATTTTGGGCGGTAGAATTACCTAATGTAACTCCAGCCTGGACATTCATATTTATGAAGTCGGAGATTTGGTAATTCAAATGACCAAATAACCGATGAAATTGGTCTTCTCGCTGGCGTTGTGTAAAGTCTGAGTAATTAAATTGGTAATCAAGACCAACCTGAAGAGGTTTTTGTAAGTAGTAGTTCAAAGAAACCCAAAAAGAATTGATTACGCGATTACGGCTTTCGGGGTTAGCAAAATTCACACTCAATTCATAAAAGCTATCTAGCACCAATCTTGAAGTTAGCAGATCTCGTCGTCCCAAAGACAGTTGTAGGGAATTTTCGCCTAAGAAGCGATCGCCATTGGTGGCGTAAAATAACTGTTGATTAGTCCAACTAACTTTTCCAAACATTCCCTGCGATAGCTGCTGGGAAATACTGAGATTTAATCTTACCTGGTTGTTATTGTATTGTGATTTATCTATGTAACGAATTAGATTGCCATCAATTGAGCCATTTAAATAAGTCTTAGATCCTAAGGGTAAATACGTAGAGGCTAGCGTTAGTCCAGAAAAAATAAACCCATCTTCTATTGGAAGATCATTAGAGGAAAAAATATTACTTGTTTGAAAGTAGCTAACACGACCCTGTAAATATCCTATAGGTTTAAACTGAGCTACAGGCAGTTCTGTTGGTGGAAGTGGCAGTTGTTCTAGGGGTCGTGGCCGCAGCCGTAGACCCAATTCGCGATCGCTATTAGACTCAAGAGGTGGCGGTTTTTGCTCTTGCAGTATTTGCCAGAGCCTCTCTAGTCTTTCAGACTCATTGATCTCAGGAGCATTTAATATTTGCTCTATTGAGTCAGAAGAAGCAGGGAAGTTGCTTGGCTGCACTTCTAGCTGTGGCAATTCATCCTGCTCTTGACTACCTCCGAGGTTTTCTGTTGGTGCTGTTTGAGCAGTTTCTGGTGTCTGCTGTGTCAGATTTGACGGTATCTCCGAGTATAAATTCTGTGACTCATTAGAGTGCTTGCAAAAAGAGTTAATTATCTCTTGTTCCAACTTATGGCATGGTTGATGAATTTTTGTGTTGTCTAAAGACGTTATGTTCGGTGCCAGATCATTTTTATGATGACGCAATATTATATCTGTATTTGCTAATTCTGCCGCATCTACCCTCATGCAATAAAAGTTTCCACCGCTGGACGCTAACAAAATCCAAAAAAACAAATTTTTCCAGACCTTAAGTTGCATCTTTGAAGGTGTTGATCGCATCTGGCAAGTGTAGACCCCCAAGTTGCACCGGAAGTTCCAACTTACAAGATCAAATTTCTGCCTAACTTCAGTGAAATTTATTCGCCAGTGAGTCACCTCATACAGCCTCTCAACAACTTCTTGTCATACATATCCCATTACCGCATGGCTGAGGTAATTAGAAGGATTATCTGTAAGGTACTCTTAATTTAACTATTGATATTAAGTACCAACTATAAAATCTTCCGCAGGCTTTAGTTATATACTACGCCAGTTTTAAAATAAAAACTTAAATAAACTAAACATATAGGACTTACGCACTGTACAAATTGATTATCTTGTGTATCAACGAAAATACGTCGTTCAGGCTTTTATAAATTATCCTTGGATAAATAGCGATCGCCTAAAAGGGATCGAAAAATCAAGGATTAATCCCTAGAATCCGTAAGCTATATTTGGGTTTTCCTGTCAATGCGTAAGTCCTAACATAGTGTATTTATTGTCTATTTCATCTATTAAATGTACACTAAAATGCAGATAAAATTATCTAATAAAACTTGTTCAAACACTGATCATCTGTTTAAACCTTTAACATCAGAATCTATGATTAACTTGTTTCATATCAGAGGATGTCTGAGAAGTCAAAAATTTCATGTTTAATGGAGCGATAGCGTAATGAAGCATCTCAAAATAGAGACTATTCCTTACGCTTTGCAAAGCATCTGAATGACAAAATACACTTTTACCATGCTTTTCAGACATCCTCTCAGTTGAAATTCACGAGTTCCTAAACAAACTATGTTTCATAAATCGTTTCCACTGTTAATTATTGGTTTATGGGGAATCGTAGTGCTGCCTTTCTCAAATCGGGCAAGTGCTACAACTCCTTTGACACGAGCTGAAATTCAGAATCTCCGCAACTTAGTACAACTGATACCCAAAAATAACCTCAATAAGCGTCCTGCACGCAAATTAGATGCAATGATTCCTGGGGATGGACTGTCAACTGGTCGAGCTTCCCTAGTAGACCTGCGTTTCAATGATGGGTCTTTGGCACGGATTGGGGAACAGGCAGTATTTCAATTTTTGCCGAAGACTCGCGATTTTAGACTCACAAACGGTACTGTACTGTTGCTCATTCCACCCGGAAGAGGGCAAACGCGTATACAAACACCGAGTGCAGCAGCAGCAATTCGTGGTTCAGCATTATTTATGCGCTACAACCAAAAAACAGACACCACAATTGTGGGTGCGCTGACAAATAGCGGCATTAAAGTTTTTAACAAGGAAGCTTCTCAAACTCAGGTGCTGGAAGCAGGGCAGATGATGGTTATAGTTAAGGGTAAATTTCAAAGCTTATATGATTTTGATCTAAGAAATTTTTATGAAACGAGCGAGCTGGTTCGAGAACTTGATTTGAATAGGCAAAATCCAACGCCTACGGCTGATTTTGCGCTTACTAGTGTTCAGAACGAAACTGCTGCGGCTTTGAAAGCACAGCCACCCATAACAGGCGAGGGAGTGATTGAAAATCCCTCTTTTATGCAGTTAACTCCTAGTCCTTCAAATTCGCCGATTAAAGACGTTACCACAAACAATTCCTCAGCAAACTCCTTAGAGAAAACAGGACAAGCCTCGACGAATACGGAAATGCAAGACGTAACTACTAATACTAGTAATGTAAATACTCAAGAAAATAACGTTGGTGTTGATTCTAGTAGAACTCTAACAACACCTCAAAACTCCTCAGCAGAAAACCTGACAAACCAAAACCCGCCAAATAACACATCGCGCGTTAAAAATCCAACAGATAATACACCAGTCGAGAAGCCAACAGACAGCACACCACCCATGGAGAAGCCAACAGACAGCACACCACCCATGGAGAAGCCAACAGACAGCACACCACCCATGGAGAAGCCAACAGACAGCACACCACCCATGGAGAAGCCAACAGACAGCACACTACCCATGGAGAAGCCAATAGACAGCACACTACCCATGGAGAAGCCAATAGACAGCACACTACCCATGGAGAAGCCAATAGACAGCACACTACCCATGGAGAAGCCAATAGACAGCACACTACCCATGGAGAAGCCAATCGACATCACACCACCGGTCGAGAACCCAATCGACATCACACCACCGGTCGAGAACCCAATCGACTCTCCAAACCCATAAAACTGCTAATCTAATGTGAGTTTACGAGATGCCCAAGACCCAGAAATCTTTAATAGACCTCTTGCAAAAGTCTCTAACCTCTAAGCGCTTTTCGGGAGAGGAAAATTTGATGTAAGTAAAAGGCGGGGTGGGGTTCTTATTTTTGATTAATGAAGCGATTATAAAAATTAGTGTAGACGTATAGCAGTGAGGCAGTGCTGCGATCGCAAAGCTAAATATTCGTATTTAAATTTTCAGATAACACGAGATATTCATTGAACTCATCACCAGATTTTAGAAAAACTGCTAAATCTGAGTAATGAAATCTAACAATCACTAACCAGTTATCTCCCCATCCTTCACTCGTTCACTTCCCTGTTTTTCTGGCAACAGGGATTTTCACTAGGTATTTTTTCCTACTTTTGTGGTGTTTTTGGTGAAAAAACTACCCTAAAACTACAAAAAATCCTGAAATCTATATAAATTAATGGTTTCATCTATCCACTAAAGGCTACAACACCTTAGAATGATTCATTGAAAAGTCGAGCCGATGGGATTCACAGCGATTTTGAGTAAAAGTACTCCCAAAGGATGATTTTTGTATTTCTCCGAACAGAGATTTTAGTAAAGATGTATCAAGGTACATCCGTAGAAAATCTCAAATAAACCTCAAGGAGTCTGATATGAACAAAGGTGAATTAGTTGATGCCGTAGCTGAAAAAGCTAGTGTTACCAAGAAACAAGCCGATGCAGTCTTAACAGCCGCTTTAGAAACGATCATCGAAGCTGTTTCCTCTGGCGATAAAGTGACGCTGGTTGGATTCGGCTCCTTTGAATCGCGGGAACGTAAAGCCCGTGAAGGTCGGAATCCCAAAACAAATGAAAAAATGGAAATTCCGGCGACGAAAGTGCCTGCCTTCTCGGCAGGAAAGCTGTTTAGAGAAAGGGTAGCACCCCCAAAATCATAGGTTCTGTCTTCGGGAACCTTTTTTTGATGCAGCAACCAGCACACGGGGGAAATTTAGCCTGGGCAGCAGCACTGGCTGGCTGTCCCCGTGATGCTATTCTGGATTTTTCTGCTAGTATCAGCCCGTTGGGGCCGCCAAATAGCGCGATCGCTGCTATTCAGTCCCAATTTGGTAATCTTAGGCACTATCCAGACCCAAATTACAGTGAACTGAGACTAGCTCTCAGTCACTTCCATCAACTGCCGCCTGAGTGGATTCTGCCGGGCAATGGCTCAGCAGAATTACTTACTTTAGCAGGTAATGAATTGGCGCAAGCTGTAACAATATTGCTCACTCCAGCCTTTGGCGACTACTACCGAACCCTGGTAGCGCATAATGCTAAAGTTCTGGAGTGTCCTTTGTCATTAGTCATGAGTAATTTGTCATTGATTGCTGACAGACAAAAGACAAAGGACAGAGGACTGTTACTGAACAACCCGCACAACCCAACGGGGAAGCTATTTTCGCGCGACTCCATTTTGCCCTACCTGGAGCAGTTCGCTTTGGTAGTGGTGGATGAAGCGTTTATGGATTTTTTGCCTCCCGATGAGGAACAAAGTCTGATTTCTGTAGTGCAGGAATATGCGAATTTAGTAATATTGCGATCGCTGACGAAATTCTACAGCCTTCCAGGACTGCGACTAGGATATGCGATCGCTCACCCCGACCGTTTATCTAAATGGCAGCTATGGCGCGACCCCTGGCCTGTAAACACGCTGGCGGCTGCGGCTGCAATTGCCGCAATCCAGGATACGGAATTTCAACGGCAAACCTGGGCATGGCTACCACCTGCACGAAGCCAACTCTTTCAGGGTTTAGCCTCAATTTCAGGATTGCATCCCCAAGAAAGTGCTGTTAATTTTTTACTGGTTGAATCAAAACAGTCCACTTCGCAGTTACAGCAGCAATTACTTAAGCATCACCAGATTTTAATCCGCGATTGTCTTAGTTTTAAAGAACTAGGCGATCGCTTTTTCCGGGTTGCTGTACGTTCTGAGTCCGATAACCAGCGCTTACTAACAGCACTACAGTTAGTACTGTTAGCGTAGCGGGCCTTTTAGCCCGTGCTGAGTTTTTTGTCAGTTGATAGGGGCACGGTAGTGCCCCTATTGTTAATTGTGGTTAAGCTAAAACACATTTAAATTGCACAATCATTCATGAGGGGTGTCATGCGTCATTTGTGATTGGTCGAAAGTATTTATAAAGGACGTATGACAAATAATTAATGACGGTCTTAGCCAGTGAATGTGTAACTTAGACGCACATTAGCTTATTTCTTATTTTCCAATGACCAATGACCAATGACCAATGACCAATGACCAATGACTATTGACTACGATGTCGTAATTATCGGCGGCAGTCTTGCTGGACACTATGCCGCTCTTGCTGCAACCCAACTACGCGCCACGGTTGCCTTGGTAGAATCTAGAGTAAATTACGGGTTTATTTATCATCAAGCTATTAAAGAAATTAGCAACCTCGCGCAGAATAAGAGTGATGTAGCTGGTTCTAATATTTATGCCACATACGCTAATAGCTCACGAACATGCGACAGACATGTGACATGGCAAGAAGCAATGCTGTATGCTCACAGCGTTGTCTCAAATATCCAAGAACAGAATTCTCCAGCCATCCTAGCCGCGCAAGGCGTTGATGTCATCGTTGGTAGTGGTCAATTTCAATCCTCACCTGAACTGGCTTTTGTCATCAACAACCGGCCATTACGCGCACGCACCTATTTGCTGGCTAGTGGTTCCCATCCGGCAATTCCAGAAATTGATGGATTGCAATCTACTGGCTACCTTACCCTATCTGATATTTGGCAATCCCTAAACAAAAGGACGTTACCTAAGAATTGGGTAATTATTGGCGGTATTCCCCAAAGTATTGAAATAGCTCAGACTTTAGCACGGTTAGGTTGTAGCGTCACGTTGGTAGTCAAATATCCCTATATTTTGCCTCATATTGATCCCGAAATAGCTGTACTACTTCAAGCACAATTGGAAGTTGATGGCGTGCGCGTGCTCACGGAAAAATTAGTAACTCACGTCAGGCGAATTGAAGATAAAAAATGGGTACAAGCAGGAGATAAAGCGATTGAAACCGATGAGATTTTAGTAGCGACTGGACAGCAACCAAATATTGAATCCCTAAATTTGGCAACAGTAGGTGTGAAATGGCATCAACGTAGTTTAGTGGTAAATGATAAACTACAAACCACTAATCACCGCATTTACGCTTGTGGTGATGTAATTGGTGGTTATGACTTTGCCAATATCGCCAATTGTGAAGCGGAAATTGCCCTGAAAAATGCCCTCTTCTTTCCTAGATTTCGAGTCAATTATCGATGCATTCCTTGGGGAATATTTTCTCAGCCGATGCTGGCGCAAGTAGGTTTGACAGAGGCGCAAGCAAAACGCCAGTTTAATCAAGATAAAGTTTTAGTTTTGCGACAATATTTTAAAACAGTGGCAGCAGCCCAACTGCGTGACGAAATCACTGGTATCTGTAAATTAATTGTGCTGCGTAACGGTGAAATTTTAGGAGCTTCAATATTGGGGGCTGAATCTGGGGAGTTAATTAATTTGATTGCCTTGGCAATATCCCAAAAAATTCTGGTTAAGCATTTAGCAAATTTATCTCCCGTCTATCCTAGTTTCTCAGAAATTTTGGAACAAACTGCAAGAGAGTGGAGTAAGCAAGCCCTAAGTAGCAATACCGATTTGCAAGAGTTTCTAGAAGGTTTCTTCTATTTCCGTCGCAATTGGAATTTTTGACACTCCCCACGGCTTCTAGCCGTGGGATTCTTGCTTCACAGGGATTCCATTGAATGTTGCAGCAATTTCAGCTTTGCGACGACTATCCCCCAACTCGGCATCTCTCCATTGTTCAACTGCCCAATTCTGGAGGTCTGTGAAATTTTCCAACTTCATACCCTGACCCTACTACACCGCTTCTTCACTTTAAAAGATGTTGGTAATGACAAGGGGGGTAAAAGCGTGAATTTTTTATGCTCAAAGCCTCATAGTTGTAAATCTAAAATATATCTTCTCTGCTCCCCATGCTCCCCTACTCCCTCTTCCCCTCCTAATTTAGTCCCAGTTGTTCTTTCAACGCTTCTGGCACATTAACCGCTGTCTCTAATCCCAGTACCCCTTCCCATTGCTGCTTTTCACCCCAAGTCATTTCTTGTAGATTGGCGTCGCTGAGGTCAGCACCACTAAGAATGGCGTAGCTAAGGTTGCTGTAGCTGAGATCTGCACCATTGAGGATAGCACCGCTGAGATTACTCCCACAGAAATTGGTATTATTAAGGTTGGCATAGCTGAGGTCTGTACCAAAAAGTACAGCGTCGGAGAGATCAGCACCGCTGAGGTCGGCGTCGTTGAGAGTCACTCTGCTGAGGTCTACGCCGCTGAGGTCAGCGCCTAAAAACATTGCGCCGTTGAGTCTGGCGTTGTTGAGCTTGGCACCGTTGAGTTTAGCGTAGCTGAGGTCTGCGGCGACAAGGATGGCCTCGCTGAGGTTGGTACTAAAAAGAATTGTGTCACTGAGATTAGTGCCGTTGAGAATAGCGTGAGATAGATCAGCGCCGCTCAGGTCGGCGCGGCAAAGATCAGCATGGGTAAGGTTAACGCTGATCAGGTTGGCGTCACTGAGATTGGCACCGAACAGGATAGTGTTGCTGAGGTCGGCGCGACTGAGTTCGCTATTTTTGAGGTTGGCGCTGCTGAGGTCAGCGTGACTGAGGTTGGCACGAGTAAGGTTGGCGCTGCTGAGGTCAGCGTGGCTGAGATTGGCACGAGTAAGGTTAGCACCGCTGAAATTAGCACCACTGAGGTTAGTACTGCCGAGATCAGTACGGCTGAGGTTGGCACGAGTAAGGTTAGCACCGCTAAAATTAGCATCACCGAGGTTAGCACCGCTAAGGTTGGCACTACTAAAGTTGACGCCAGTTAGGTTGGCATCACCTAGATAAGCATCGCTAAGGTCAGCACTGCTAAAGTTGACGCCAGTTAGATTGGCATCACCCAGGTAAGCACCTCTAAAGTTACCACCTCTGAGAAATTCCCCAACAATAGTACTAAAATTGCCAATTTCCAGGGCATCACTATAGTTAATAATCCGAAGTAATTGGGATGTGAAAAAATTTTCTGTATCTGGTTTAGCAGATGGATAAAAATTAATTTGTTGCTTTAGTTCATCTCGCCCTTGTGCGTAGCGATGTAACTCTAACAGTAAAATCAGTACGTTCAGCCCTGTATATATATCTACTTGTCTTAGTCCGATAGCAATGTTCTGTGCTGCCAGGTTTAACATTTTCTTCTGAGGCAGATTATATTCCGGCGCAGCGTCAATAAATTCTCCTTGACACCAGCGATGATAAAAATCTTCTAGCCGCTGGAAAAGCATTTTCAGGCAATTTTTTTGGCTCGCTGCGAGGAATTCGATTAATTGTTCGACTATTTCTAGTTTTAGCGCTCCACTGCCTAGTAAATCGTAAATCTCTTCATGCCGCTGGCGATCGCCTAGATCTCCTCCAGGCGAATTCTCGTATGGCAGTGTGTCAGGCTTCAAAGTCAAGCTGTTGCCTGATATTGTCCATTCTTCCAAGCTTTTTTGCAGTTTTTGAAACCATACATAATCCTGCAAATTATCTGGAGCAAATTTAACGCTTTTGTCTAATTCTTTAATTATTTTTCCTAGAGGCACAGCCGCTTCGGCTTCTAGAGATGTTGTCTTTGGCATCTCTTTTAACCTTGAACCCCTTACATAATTTCTCAACAGCTTCCAGATTTGAGATAAATATGTCGACATTTTGTGTTTATAGATACTAGGATATTACGGTTTCAACAAAACTTGCATGAAAATTTTCTTTTGCCAGACTGCCTTTCAGTCAAAAATGCATTTGTAAAATCAAGACCAAGTATCTAAAGAATAGTACGTTCATCAAAAAAGTTACCGGAGGCTAAGAGTGGCGTGTAAGATGACATCTCGCTAACCTTGAGGAACCTTACGCTTTTCTCCCAAAAAGACAAAAGTGTCAGATCTAAAACTCTTTTATTTCTGGAAAAACTCTAACATTTTGCTTAAGTTGCTCTACTTTTGTTCCAGCATCTTCACTAGTCTGATGCAAAAATAATACGTACTGTTTGTTACAGACGTAGTTATTAGGAAGAATACTACAGTAAAACAGTTCAAAAAAGTTGAGAATTAGCAATTAAAACTAAACTAAAATGTTAGTTGCTTGATACCTGGCTGCTAAAGAGATTTTCAAGTTCGATCAATTAGCAGAGACAAGACCAGGTAGCTTTGCATAAATTAAAGATTAACTAGTCATAGTTGTCAGGGATGGATTAGATGAACAGACTAACCTTTTGTATAATTTTGTTACATGGTTTGTTTTTAGGAATAGCAACCACTAGCGCCAAGTCACCGCCTGTAAATGGAGTCGAGCAGAAGGTGGGTACTGAGGTAACTCAGAATTTCCATATAGATGGGCGTCGTCCGACTTCTGCCATCATGGGAATTAAAAACAGTCGGGAGGCGTCATCTTCAAACACCAATGTCTACCAGAAACTGAGATTGCCATTAGACCAAGTTTGGGTGGTTAATCAGAACAAAAATGCACAGCGCCAACCTTTTATTTGGGTAGTTAAAGATATTAAAAAAGCAGAGCAGCAACCATTTTTGCAAGTACAAAAAACCCCATATCAGCTGAATGAAAAGCCTACTTCTAATGTTAAACCACCAAAAAAGGACGACTTAGAACCATTTGATGAAGTAGTCAAAGACACTAAAAAGTCGGGGGGGCTGTTCACCCTTTATCGTAATCAAGAGAAGAATAAAATTTATCTAGAAATTCAACCACAGCAACTGAATAAAAATTACCTAGCTACAGCCACCTTAGAATCGGGCATTGGAGAAAGAGGTATCTATAGTGGGATGCCTTTGCAAGATTTTTTGTTTTATTTCCAACGAGTAGGTAATAACTTACACTTTGTCGTTCGCAATGTCAATTTTCGTACTCGTGATGGAGATCCCCAAGCGCGATCGCTTGCGCGGTCTTTTAGTGACTCTGTTCTCTATACCATCGCAATTAAAAGTATTCATCCAGAGCGCAAAACTATTCTTATTGACTTAGGAGATTTGCTACTCACAGACTTAGCTGGATTATCTGTAAGTTTGGGATTACCCAAAAGCACAGACAAGTCTTATTTTGGCACTGCTAAAGTCTTCCCGCAAAACTTAGAAATTGAGTCGGTTTTAAATTTCTCCAGTAGCGGTACTGGTCGGGAGAATGAAATGCAGAATTTTGCAGCCCTGCCTGACAGCCGTGGCTTCACCCTCCGTGTTCATTACAGTCTCTCCCAACTACCTGACAAAAGTTACCGACCGCGTTTGGCTGACGAACGTGTCGGCTATTTCATCACCGCTTACCAAGACTTATCTAATGACGATCGCGGCGATCCCTTTGTCCGCTATATCAATCGCTGGGATTTGGAAAAACAAGATCCCAAAGCAGCAATTTCGCCACCAAAAAAACCCATTGTCTTTTGGATTGATAATGCTGTGCCCTTCCAGTATCGCGATGCGATTAAAGAAGGAGTACTGATGTGGAACAAAGCCTTTTTGAAAGCAGGATTTAAGGATGCAATTGAAGTGCGCCAAATGCCAGATGACGCCAGATGGGACCCAGCAGATATCCGCTACAACACGATTCGCTGGATTAATACGGTAGATGGATACTTTGCGCTAGGGCCATCCCGCGTTAATCCGTTGACTGGAGAAATTTTGGATGCAGATATTCTAGTAGATGGTAGCTTTGTGCGGGCACTGAAGAATGATTATCGCAAAATTGTGCAACCCAGCCAAGTTGAGAATCGCACTTCTTTATCAGCATTGATGCAAAATCGCCTACTTTGCGCCAGCGGTTTAAATGCCAAAGACAGCAATTCCCAGCAGATACCAGAGAAACAACAGTTGTTAAATCATTTATCTAAACTAGCAGGCGAATACGATCTATGCTATGGCATGGAAGCTGCTAACCAGTATGCTTTTGGTTCACTGGCGATGTCACTGCTGCAAGCTACTGTACCTAATCAAGATCAGCTTAAAGAATATACCAATCAATACTTACGTTTAATCATCGCTCACGAAGTTGGACATACCCTTGGTTTACGCCATAACTTCCGTGGTAGTACCCTGCTACCAGCAAATGAGATGAATAATACCGAAATTACTCGCACCAGAGGTTTAACAGCATCGGTGATGGACTACATTCCCCCAAACATCGCTCCTCAAGGTACAAAACAGGGAGATTATTTTCCTACCATGGTGGGGTTGTATGATGAATGGGCTATTAAGTACGGCTATACACAAATTCAGGCAGCATCTCCCATAGCAGAAAAGCCCATTTTGGAAGAAATTGCTCAACAATCCCACAAGCCTGAGTTAAGTTATTCCACAGATGAGGATGTGTATGACCTCGACCCAACTGCCGATGCTTGGGACAACAGTGCCGATGTATTACTTTATTCACAGTGGCAGTTAAATAATTCTCGTGTGATGTGGGAGCGTCTAAACCAGCGTTATCCAATGGATGGAGAGAGTTACAGCGATTTGAGCGAACGTTTCAGCACGGTATTAGGTAATTATTTTCAGCAAGTATATTATACAAGTAAGCATATTGGTGGACAGTCTTTTTACCGAGTTAAGGCAAGCGAAACGCCATCCGGTACGCTAGCCAATCGCCGTTTACCATTTGTACCAGTGCCAGTTGCACAACAACGGCAAGCATTAGAGACGCTACAAAAATACGTATTTGCAGAGGATGGGCTTAACTTTGCACCAGAACTGTTAAATAAATTAGCACCTTCACGTTGGCGACATTGGGGTAGCAATCCTCTGGTTGGTCGTTTGGATTATCCAATTCATGACTCGGTTTTGTTGATGCAAAGTGCACTATTGCGAGATTTACTTTCTCGCGATCGCCTCTCTCGTCTCAAAGATATCGAACTCAAAACGCAGCCAGGAGAAGCCCTGACTTTGCCTGAATTATTTAATACTTTACAAACAGGTGTTTGGACGGAAGTACTAAAACCAACAGGCAAACCGCTAAAGATTGCTAGTTTGCGCCGAGGCTTACAGCGTGAGTACTTGAACATTTTGACTGCTATGGTGCTGCGGAAAGAATATGTACCTGAAGATGCTCGCACTCTTGCTTGGTATAAACTCAGACAATTAGACGACGAACTTAAGCAGGTGAATTCCAACGATGAATACACCAAAGCGCACATCCTAGAAACACGCGATCGCATCGAAAAAGTCTTAAATGCCCCGTTGCAAGGGAATTGATACGGGAATCGGGGAGTGGAAGAACAATTTTGAATTGTTATTTCCCCTCTCCTGATCCTCCTTTTCCACCAGCACTTTGGCAAAATATATTTAGAATGCCCACACAGGCTGAGAAAAGATTTGATGTCAGCTAAGTAGTTTATGACGTAGAAACGGAGGAAATTACCCGATGGCAGATTTAAATAAATATCGAGAGTGTATTCGGCAATTAATTACAGAATATGTCCAGCGTGTCGCATCTAATAATGAAATTGAACCTCAAACAATTTTTGACGTAGAAAAAGATCATTATCAACTGATATATATTGGTTGGCAAAATAAACGTAGGGTTTTTGGCCCTGTAATGCATTTTGATATCAAAGACGGTAAGATTTGGATTCAGTGGAATGGTACAGAAGAGGATGTAGGTGAGCAACTAGTAGCGATGGGAGTACCAAAACACGATATTGTAGTTGGGTTTCATCCGCCATATATCCGGCAGTATACAGATTATGCTGTTAGTTAAAGATTGAAGAAGTTTGTCTAATAAAGAGTAGAGATTAGCCGAGTTCGGATAGCAATGAGCCGTCAGAGGAGAAAGGTTTTATGATCGTTGTTCATCATCTCAACAACTCGCGATCGCAGCGCGTGCTATGGCTGCTTGAGGAATTAGGTATCGAATACGAGATCAAGTACTACGAACGCGATGCCAAAACGATGCTAGCACCAGCATCGCTGCGCCAAATTCATCCGCTTGGCAAGTCACCAGTGATCACAGATGCAGATCTAGCGATCGCTGAGTCGGGCGCTATCATCGAATACATAATAGATCGCTACGGTAATAGTCGGCTAGTCCCGCCATCAGGTACACCGGAGCGTCTGCATTACACGTATTGGCTGCATTACGCCGAAGGGTCTGCAATGCCACCGCTAGTGATGAACCTCATCTTCAACCGTTTTGGGATAGCGGACAGCAGCGCGATGGACGCATTTATTGCGCCCCAAATTAAGCTTCACTTTGACTACATAGAAGGCGAACTTGGTAAGAGTACGTGGTTTGCAGGCGAAGAATTCACCGCCGCCGATATCCAAATGAGCTTTCCTCTCGAAATGGTTGCCACGCTTCCCGAACAAATCAAGATTCGACCAAAGATCAAGGAATTTGTAGAGCGCATCCATGCAAGGCCTGCTTACAAACGCGCTCTCGAACGTGGAGGCAAATACGACTTCGCTAACAGCATTCCATAATTCTCGTATCCAGGTCAATCGTTCCAACCAGACGAGTGACAGATTAAATCAAGTGAGCTTCTAATGAAAAACTTCACCCACAAGGGGGTGGAGTTTTTGGGCATAGGTAATTCGGGGCCCTCTCTGGGGAACTCGGGGCCCCCTTTGGGGATTAGGGGCGAAGGGGCAATGGGGCACTTGTACTGAGCAACTCGTGCCGAGCAAAGCTTAGGTAAGCCGTTGGCGCAGCCTCTCGTAGAGAAGTATGGGGCATGGCAAAGAAGCTACCAATGCCCAATGCCCAATGCCCAACGCCCAATGCCCAATGCCCAATGCCTAATGCCCAATGCCCAATGCCCAATGCCCAATGCCCAATGCCCAATGCCCAATGCCCAATGCCCAATGCCCAATGCCCAATGCCCACAAAGGGATGTGTTTCCCGT
>NZ_JADEXR010000100.1 GCF_015206995.1 aff. Roholtiella sp. LEGE 12411
TAAGAGACAGCCCCATGCCCAATGCCCCATGCCCAATGCCCCATTCCCAAATAAATAATTATGCAAGTTGATGCAAATCGCTTTTCATGGTTTCAGGTTCCTGATGACATTAAAGAGTTACTAATATTGGCAGCCCAAACTTGGGAAAATACATCAGAATCAGAAAAATATATTCAACAAGCTCTAGCAAAAACTGGTGATAATACAGATGTTTTGGTAGCGGCATATAGATTTTTTTACTATAAAAATAATTATATACTTGCGCTACAAACAACAATTAAATTAATAGATAAAATTAAAGTAGCAGAGAATTTTCCTGATGATTGGTCAAGACTTAAGCCACTATTAGTCAAGCGGCGAGAAGAACCCCAAATCAGATTGTACTTGAATGCTTATGCTGCTTCTGGATTGGTATTAGCAAAATTAGGAGAAATAGACCAAGCCAAAGAAATAAGTATCAGAGTCAAAGAAGTTGATGCCAAAAATGATTTCGGAGCCGGAATCCTTCTGGATATTTTGACACGTCCGGCAGAAGAAGACGATTAATTGAGTTAGGAATCAATCATCAATAGTCATGAATAACTTGTCTTTCTATCATCCTTTTTCCACAGGTAATTCTAATACTCCTCTTTTACCTGTTTTTCCTGTCGGTAGTATGCCTCCTTACACGACAAATATTCCCTCTTTCTCTCCCCCACCTCCGTTTATTTTGCCACCATCTTCTCAACTAATGTTTTAAAGGTTATGAAAGGTAAGGATTGGCTGGTAACTGGAGAGGGTCAGTATCAAGCCTGTAAATCGGTGAGAGCATGGGATTTGTTAAGGGAAAACTACCGCCTTTATCGCTTTTTGACTGAGGTGGAAGATGTTCTTAACGGTGTGGTAGACGAATCAATTCGTCTACCAGAAATCCGCATGTTGGTAAGGCGTTTAATTGTGAATTCATACTGGGTGCAAAGTCAATATTTAGAGCCTTCTCCTAATACGGGAAGCTCTGTTTTACTCCTATACGATGAATTAGGTTTTCCGTTGACAGTGCAAACAGTAACATTTGCACCAGGAACGATGTCAACTATTCATAATCATGGAACATGGGGAATAGTGGCGGTGTTAAAAGGTCAGGAAAAAAACACTTTTTGGCAACGCACCTACAGCCCAGAAGGTGAAGAAAAAATCGAACGGACGGGAGAGATAACTCTATTTCCTGGAGATATTATTAGCTTCACTCCAGATGCAATTCACAGTGTGCAAGCAGTGGGTGATGAACCAACTGTAACCTTTAATATTTATGGGGAAACTGATCCGAAAGAAAGATTTGAGTTTGATCCGATCAAACATAGTGCTAAAAATTTCTAGCTATGGCGGTTCTTGCTTGAATCCAATACGCGGTAGAGGCGCAGATTTGTGCGCCTCTATAAACGACCTGTATTCTAATAGGAGACAGTTAAATGGCAAAAGTAATTTTTTATGGAAAACCAGGCTGTAAAGGTGGTACTAAGCAAAAAGTTTTGCTAACAGCTGCTGGTCATGAGGTGATACCATACAACCTGCTAACAGAACCTTGGACTGTTGAACGTTTGCGCTCATTTTTTGGCGATCGCCCCGTAGCCGAGTGGTTTAATCGTTCTGCTCCACGGGTAAAATCTGGTGAGGTAGTTCCCGAAAAACTTGATGCACAAACAGCTTTAGTGGCAATGCTGCAAGATCCAATTTTAATTCGCCGTCCTTTAATAGAAGTAGGCGATCGCCGCGATGTAGGTTTTGATGTCGAGAAGCTTGATGCTTGGATTGGCTTAAAGCCTGTGGATGAATCCTTGCGAGAAATCAGCGAAAATCTCAGACAGCAGGATTTGCAAAACTGTGCTCACGGTCATGGTCATGAACACCACGATAAAAAAAGTGGTTGTAAGCATTAATAGTCTACCAGGAGAAGGGGGAAAAGGGAGAGAAGGGACAAGAATATTATATTGTTACTCCCCCACTCCCCCACTCTCCTCAGCCGACGCCAGCAGTTTCTAGAGTCAAGTCTTGAAACATGGGGGTGCTGAGGTAACGTTCCCCAAAAGAAGGCTGAATCATCACGATTAAACGTCCAGCATTTTCTGGACGTTTTCCTACTTGAATGGCTGCACACAAAGCAGCACCAGAGGATATACCAGATAATAAGCCTTCTTCTTTTGCTAGCCGTCGTCCATAAGCGATCGCCTGTTCATCGCTGACTCTAATTACTTCATCAACTAATTCCAAACGCAGCACATCTGGGACAAATCCAGCACCAATACCTTGGATTTTATGTGGCCCGGCTTCACCACCAGAGAGTACTGGACTGTTGCTGGGTTCAACTGCGATCGCCTGTAAACTCTGCTTGCGAGCTTTAAGTATCTCTGCAATACCAGTAATCGTTCCACCAGTACCTACCCCAGCAATGACAATATCCACTTCTCCATCTGTATCCGCCCAAATTTCTTCTGCGGTGGTTTCTCGGTGAACTTGGGGATTAGCTGGGTTGCGAAACTGTTGCAGCATATAAGCATTGGGAGTATTCGTTACTATTTCTTCGGCTTTGCGAATTGCTCCCCGCATTCCCTCAGTTCCTGGTGTCAACTCTAAAGCTGCACCATAGGCTCTGAGCATAGCCCGTCTTTCTTGGCTCATCGTCTCTGGCATAGTCAAAATCAAACGATAGCCACGCGCTGCTGCTACCATCGCTAGAGCAATCCCGGTATTACCAGAGGTAGGCTCTACTAAAATGGTTTTCCCCGGCTCTATAAAACCCTCTGCTTCTGCTGAGAGTACCATACTCAAACCAATACGGTCTTTCACGGAAGCAGCTGGGTTCATACCTTCTAGTTTGACAACTATCCTCGCTACTACTCCCTCAGTTTGAGGAATCTTGTTTAGCTGAACTAACGGAGTCCGTCCAATAAGTTCTGTTACGTCTTTAGCAATCCGCATTAATTAACTCCTAAGATTCTAAATCTAGTGCAGAGTATTTACTTACAGCGCTTCCGGCTATTATGCAATACAATTTTCCTCTTACCCCTCTCCTATCATAGCTTTCAGCTATGAGGATGTACCTCATAGCCGCCGGAAGTGCTGTATACAATAAGCTTTTGTTTATTTAATTTGCAATTTAGTGCAAGTGAGTGCATAAACTATATATTTTAACTAAACCACAAAGTTTAGAAGTTTAAGAGGAACTTTTGTGAGATGCTCCTATTCATTTTGCCCCAGTCTTAGCTTCACTTGCCGTACTTATATTTTACCATTTGCATTGCTTAATATCGCCTCTGAAGTTCAGATTTGCTAAGGATATTCATCGCTCACTCAGGATTACAGAAATCAAGCTGAATTATATACAAAATTGTTAGTACTATTTTTAATAGGTTTTATTTGTTATGGAAACATGAATTAAATTGGCAAATTTAATTGCTTTTTATTGTTATTGCATATATCTTTATCAAGAGATACAGCTATATTTTTTTGAGTACAGGTTTTAACCGCAAACAATTGAAAAAAAATAGCCCGACACCAGTTCCTATAATGCTTTTAGTTGAGTACTCCCAACACCAGAACCTTACTTCATAAATACTAGAACCCCAACCCAAAAATACTAGCACCCATACCCCAATGAATTTTTAAAAGACTTGTCAGGTGCGGATTATAGGCTTTGAGTACTATTTTAATGAATTTAATAATCTTAATCTGGCTGAGGTAAAGTGTTATGTGGAGAGGGGACTGATATAAAACGTATAGGATTTACGCAGAGATTCCCCTCTACCCCCCGAAATTCCGAGGCGAAAGCCTAGCGAACAAGGGGGGACTTCTTAATCCCTTTTTTAACGTAGGAGAAACTACATTCCAGTATCTGAGTGCGTTAGCTCTGACTTTATAGTTTTACTTTTGTGAGAAAGTTGGTAATTTGTGAGTGAATGTAGCAGTCCTTAATCATTTGCAAGAAACCATTAATGAGCAAGGGCAATTTTTACCAAAAATATCACAACTAAAAAAGGATTGCTATGGTAGTCAGTACTAATCAGAGAAACAGATAACACAACTAACGATTCTAAGAATTACCATTTACACATATCTTTAGTATCAGAATTATTTGATAATTAGATACAGGTAGCTACTTAGATAAATCGCAAAAAATATTTTCTTACTGGGTGCATACTACCTAGCAAGGGAGAGTTAAGATGAAAGCCAAACTCTTAAATGTTCTTACAGTTTGCGTAGTTACTTTAATAGTGCTTTCTCCAGAGCTAGTAGTATTTGGTGTGGTTTGGGAGCGGCATATAGACTTAGTAGAGTCCCAGAGTTTAACTTGCAAACTTAATAAGAGTAGTACCTTAAATCCCCAGCTAAATGGTACATATTCTTCTCCATCTCAAGCTAGCATACAATCATCTGACCGCAATGTGGTTAATCAAATGTTGACTGTTGCTGAGCAATATAAATTTGCCACTATCCTGCAATGGTTTTTCGTTTTGACTCCTATTGGTGTTGGGTTAGGGATTATTTTTTATGACAGGTATCTTTTTTATCGTGCTGCTGTTTTAAAAGAACAAGTCGAAATGTTAGAAAGGCTTTGGCAGCAGAGTATCGAACAGTAATCACTGAAGTTGTTAACGCTCAGACTTCTCTCAAAATCAACAAAATTACCATGTCAGAACAACGTCAACATCTGTATTTTAATCTGATTGATGAGTTACTCAGATGTCCTAATGGTCAAGAACCAGAAATTTTGGAATCTAAGCCAGAATTGATTGATTCTGGTTTCGTGGAGACAATGTTACAAGTAGCAACTATGTTCGCCCACGAAGGTAATCAAGATGGCGCTCAGTTTCTATTCTTTGTGGCGCGTGAACTAGCTAAGCAGCTGGGATTGTATCCTGAAGTTCCTGAAGTTTCCAATAAGGAGTAAAAATGCTATTGACTTCAACTGATGCAGGACAAATAGCGTTAGAGCTTCTTATGGCAGATTGGAACATCTCAGAAGAGAATAGGGAGTGGTTCACAATCTTTAATTCTCGTCTGATTGGTGAAAGCTGGTACATCGTAGAACTGGGTGTAGAAGGATTTCCAGATAGGTGGTTTATTCAAGTTTATGACAATGGAGTGTGTGACCCCAACTATACATTTATTTCGCCAATACGTGGTTCTGAGGGGTTTCTAGACTTTGTAAATGTGCCGGATATCGTAGCAGAGGTTTTAGTTTCAGAACGCAATGCTCGATAATAACAATTAAAAGTTCAAAATTTAGAATCACCGTTCTTTGTTGTTTGTAGGGTGGGCATTGTAATGCTCACCCTACAGTTGTCTATTTATACAAAACTCACTGTATGGGCAGACAAAAAGTGATATAGTAATCCGATTTGATTCGTGAACTGACTCGTAGAGACAGGGAATGGAGAATGGGGCATGGAGAAGAAGTAATAAAGATGTACTGAATTTTTTCAGAAATCAAATATGATTTCTATATCAAATAAAATACATTTGCTGATTGTTAGGTAATATTTAATATTTAATTTAAAATAAATGGGTTAATTTGTCATATTTAAATGACAAAATTATGTTATATTAAATAGCGTGATGGACGCTACAGAAATATCAGTTCCAATGATTGCTGAAGACATCCTAGCTAAAGAATTCACAAGAGTCGTCAACCATTACTACCCAAAAGTTGGAGAATTACTGGACGGGTGTTATGTGAAAGTCATCACCTGTTTCTGGGGACGGCCTGTTAGACGGTTGCAATACATAGGGATTTATTGTTCTGACGAAATGATTTCCTGTGTGCAAGCTCAAAAAGAAATACTCAGAGAAGTGGCAGACAACATGGGTTTAATGCAGGTAGTCTGTATGAACGCCAAGCGATTGTTGCGTGATCCCATGTCGAAGCTCAAGCAAAACAATCCACGCTTATGGTTAGAGTTGCAGTGGGTTGCAACGTAGAATAGCGCTTGCAAATAATGAAAACCGGACTTTTCTGCAATTACGAAAATCAACACCAGGATGCTCGTCGCGCCATATTTGAGCAAGCCACACTGGTAAAACATGTGGAAAGCTTGGGTTTTGAAGAAGCCTGGGTTACAGAGCATCATTTCAATGAATTGAATCTCAGCCCGTCAATTTTGGTGTTGATGGCACATTTGGCGGGTTTGACGTCAACTATCCGATTAGGTACAGCAGCGGTATTGCTGGCTTTTCATAACCCGATTACGGTGGCTGAGGACATTGCTACACTGGATAACCTGTGCAATGGACGATTGTTGTTTGGAATTGCCAAAGGTGGGCCGTTTCCTCAACACAACAAGCATTTTGCTACACCGACGAGTGAATCTCGCGCTAAGACATTAGAAGCGATCGCATTGATTCAGAAGCTTTTATATGAAACTGATGTATCATTTAACGGACAATATTATCAATGCGATCGCCTGACGATTTACCCGAAACCTTTACAGCGACAAATTCCAGTGTATGTTGCTAGTGGTGATGATGAAGGTATAGGGTTTGCTGCTAAACATTCCTTCAGCTTGATGGGAGGGCCGCCGTTTTCCCTAGAGAGATTGAAGAATACTGTTGCCAAATATCGTGCTCTAAATTCCAGTGGCGCTGAAAATTTGATGCTAGCACGCTTCTTTTATGTTGGTAAAACATCCGATGAAGCAGTGAGCGAAGCTTTGCCTTTCATCCGCCAATTCAGCCAGAAAATGACAGCCAACTCGGCCCAATTAATGCAGAATAGTGCGAATCCTAACCAAAAGCCATTTGATCGCACAAATATCTGTTTTGATGAAGACTATTTGATTGAGAACTCAATCATCGGTGATGTAGCAACATGTCGCGACAAAATCAAGAAATTTCAGCATGAATTAGATTTAGGTACGCTAGCACTCAAACCCTCATCTTTTGATCTGCAAAAAAACCTTGAGAGTTTGACGCGCTACAACCAAGAGGTGCGCAATTATGTCTAAAATGTCCTTACTTCCTCCAGATGATTTGCCACCAATTGAGGTGACAAAACAGGATGGAATGATGCGTCTGGAACTAGAGCAATCTACTGGTAGATGCTTTTATTTAGCTTGCGATCGCATTACCCAAGTACTATTGTCTAGTTGTCAGTGGTATCTCACAACCAATGTTACCACTTTAACACTCATAATTGATTGCCCTGATATCGTATCTTACTGGCATATAGTCAGCAATATTCCCCAATTAGGGAATCGGCTAGAGCGATTTAGCAGTAACGCTAAAATTCGAGTTTATCCGCCATTTGGCAAGGGGATGCCCTTTGAAATTAGTGTGAATGAAATCTCGGCTTATCGAGATTGGCTTTAAATTCATACAGTTCAGTTAATAGTAGCCGTTACCTTTTAAGGTGATGGCTACAAACGTGTAAAATTTCTTGATCAGGGATTGGGGATTAGGAATTGGTGAAAGGTAAAGGGAAGAACCATCCCCTTACCCTTTAACCTTTTCCCCTCTGTTCCTAGTTCCCAGTACCTTTTATACTAATTATTTTATAATCAAATAAATCAACGCCACGAGACAAAGGTTATGTTCTCACCCGATCTCAAACAAGCGTTACCGACTACTGACGAACTGCCTTGCTCAGACGATACACCCGTGGATAATGAAGACCAAAATTTTTTGCCCAATGTTCTACTGTTTTTGCTGAACTCTATTTGGGCAAATCGAATGGATTGGTACTTCGGTGTAGACATGGGAGTTTATCACACCACAGGAGTCAATCCTAGAGTACCTGTAGTGCCAGATGGCTTTTTAAGTCTAGGAGTGGAACGGAAAAAAGGCGGGAAATCTCGCAAAAGTTACGCAGTTTGGGAAGAAAATGAAGTAGTTCCAATACTCACATTAGAGATGGTATCCCACACTCCAGGTGGTGAATATGACGAAAAAATGGATATCTACGCCAAACTTGGTGTGTTGTATTATGTGATTTATAATCCAGAATTTTGGCGACGCGACCAACATCAACCATTTGAAGTGTATAAATTGGTAGATGGTCATTACCAATTACAGATAGGTGAACCTTACTGGATGCCAGAAGTGGGTTTGGGTATTGGACGATACCAAGGTACTGTAGCTGGTATTCAACAGGAGTTGTTGTCTTGGTATGATCAACAGGGCGATCGCTATTTAAGGGCAGAAGAACAGGCAGAACAGGAACGAATCCGGGCAGAACAGTTAGCCGAGTATTTGCGCTCGCTCGGCGTAGATCCCGATAATTTACCTAGTGCAAATTAGTAGTTCGCTTGCGTGAAATTGGCGGGGAAAAGGGCAAAGGAATTAAAAACTTTTCCTCTTCACCCGAAAATGTTACAGGACTTACGCAAGTGTCACAAAAATCTCAATTTTTTGTTTGTAGTGAGGACTAAAGTCCTTACTACGAACTTAAAATAATATGCCAGTTGCGTAAGTCCTGTTGTTTATGACCTACACAATTGACGAAAGTACAAGACCAGCTTTAGAAACTTTTAAACGTTTTATTTGCAATGTGGAACTACTACTGTTAATTGCGTATAACCCGTTCTAGTTATAGCTCTTAGCTATCAAATTAGAATCTAAAATAGAAGTATGTTCCAAATAAACTTTATTTTAAATGAAAATACAGTCATCAGTGCTAGTCCATCTGGGATTCGGAAAATATGTACGCTCAGATCAGGTAACAGCAGTAATACCGATTGAAGAAGAACGCGGGCCTGGGCGACGAACTTTTGTTACTATACAAGGGCAAAATGACCCCATCGTAGCCTCGCGGGCTGAAGATACTATCGTGCGTGACTTAGTGCAGGAACCACGTGAAGTTACCCAAGCACGTCAACAGCAAGAAATTCTCCAAGATTTACTGTTAGGTCTAAGCAATGTTAACTCGACTGTGCGTCGTATTAGTCGTGATGAAGGTGGTTTAGATCTCGAACTCTTAGAGCGGCGGATTCGTCAAGTTTTAGAGAATTAGTCAACCCATCTTCTTATTGAGCGCTATTTCTTCTCCAGTCTGCTTCAAGGAGTTGTTTCATGGAATTACCATGAACAACTCTATCTATTGCCATTTACTTCTTGCGGAAAAGAAGTATATTTGCCCTGTAAACTACTTCTTGGAGGCGCTGCAAAAACCTCTCTGACTTGGTATAAAAGTCAAGATAGGTAGCTAGCTGCAAAAACTAATGATTATTAATTTTCTAAGTAATAAAAAGCAACTTTTTGACCGCTGGGCATCAAGCTATGATACCTTATTCCCTTCAGTTATTTATCAAGCCATCCACAAACGGCTACTCTCAAAAGTTGATTTACCAAATCGGCCAAATGTGCTTGACTTAGGCTGTGGTACTGGACGCTTACTGGAACGCCTAGCAACTGAATTTACAGACTTGCGCGCTACTGGATTGGATTTATCTCCCCAGATGTTGCGAGTAGCAAGACAGAAAAACCGCCATCATCCTCGTTTAATTTATGTTGAGGGTAAAGCTGAGTCTCTTCCTTTTGCTGACGGTCAATTTGATGCTGTTTTTAATACTATAAGTTTTTTACACTATTCGGAACCAAAACAAGTTTTAAGTGAAGTGGCGCGGGTAATTGCTCCGGGTGGAAAATTCTACTTAGTTGATATAACCTCCAAAAGCCAGGTAGCATCAGAGTTAGTGGCAGCCTCTCCTGCTAAAATTAGATTCTACAGCCCAGAGACTCGTGAAGCTTTAGGCTTCGATGCTGGACTAGTTTGTTTAAGTCACCACTATTTATTAGGCCCTGTTTTGCTGACAATTTTTGCTAAACCACAGTTAAGTTGATCAATAATAGAAATATTTGCGATCGCCTCCGGTGGTGTAACCCATGGCACTCTACCAATTTAAATTTTGGTAAATGCGATCGCTAAGTAGATTTTGAACCCTTAACTATTCGTAAGTCCACCTTAACAGTGAGATCAAAAATCACCTTAACTAGTTTGCTAGTTTTTGAGATAGCCATTTATACCAACTATCTAATCCTATTCCTGTAGTTACAGAAACCTGAAAAATCTGAATTTGAGGATTTACCTGCTGTGCATACTCTATGCAACGTTTCAGATCAAATTTTACATAAGGAAGTAGATCAATTTTAGTGAGAATCATCACCTTACTAGCGCGGAATATATGGGGATATTTTATCGGCTTATCTTCTCCTTCGGTGACAGAAAGAATCACGACTTTTGCCTGTTCTCCCAAATCAAATAAAGCTGGACAAACCAGATTACCAACATTCTCAATCATCACCACTGAATTCAGCGGCGGATTCAATTGTTGTAAACCCTTATCTATCATTGATGCATCGAGATGACAGCCTGTTCCAGTATTAATCTGGACAACTTTACAACCTGTTTCTTTAATCTTCTGAGCATCATTAGTAGTTTCTTGATCGCCTTCAATGACACTAATAGAAAATTGATGTTTTAAATCATTAATAGTTTGAGTTAAGAGAGTTGTTTTCCCAGCACCAGGAGAACTCATTAAATTTAATGCTAAGATATTACGACCTTTAAACCATCCTCGGTTTTGGGCTGCTAATAAGTTATTTTTGGCTAATACATCTTGTTCCAAAGATATAACTTTAGCATGAATTTGAGATGCTTCTGTGTGAGTATCGTGACTGTGAGAATGGGTAATGACAGTACCATCAGGTAAAGTGTGGGTATGATGGTGATGTTCAAAGTCACTTACTTCCAAATTGGTTATTTTAGTTTTGCCATCATCAGAACAACCGCAAGTTACACACATACTTCCTCTATTTCTATTTCTTTAATCTTCAGTTCTTCACCAGTGATTAAATCTAATTGCGTGCTACCGCATTTACAGATACCAAAGGGTTTGTCTAAAGTAATTTCTGCACCGCAATGACGACACCGCCCTAAGCCAGGAATTTCTATAATTTCTAATATCGCCCCTGCTAAAACTGTGTTTTGAGTGCAAATATCAAAACAAAATCGCACAGCATCAGGCATAATAGCTGAAAGTTGACCAATTTCTAATAGAACACGTTGTACTTTTTTACCTTTAGCGTGTTCAGCTACAATTGCCACAATATTTTGCGTAATTCCTAATTCATGCATACAAAAAACACGATTAAATATTAACAAATACGCGGCAGTTGTTCGCCTACTAGCATATCAACAATACGTTCTGTACCAAAAACTGTTTTTAACAAAACAATCCCTGGAGGGAAAGGTATAACTTCGCCAATAATACAAGCATCTTTGCCTAATGGGTGGGATTTCATAGCTGATAAAACAGTTTGTGCATTTTCGCCCGGCACTATTACTACTAACTTACCTTCATTTGCTAGATATAAAGGATCTAAACCTAAAATTTCGCAAACCCCTTTTACCTCTTCACGCACTGGGACAACTTCTTCATATAGACGAATTCCCACATCAGAACTGAGAGCAAATTCATTGAGAACTGTAGCTAAACCGCCGCGTGTTGCATCCCGCATGGCATGAACTTTGGGACAAACATTGAGGATTGTTTTCACCAAATCATCTAACGACTGACAGTCACTTTCTATATTAGTTTCTAAGGCTAATTCACCACGGGCAATTAAAATTGCTGCTCCATGATTACCCAACTCGCCATTAACTATTACTGCATCTCCAGGTTGGAGATTATGAGCAGAAATGTTAATCCCTGCTGGAATTACGCCAATGCCAGCAGTATTAATAAACAATTTATCAGCAGCACCACGATGCACAACTTTTGTGTCACCAGTGACAATTTGCACGCCTGCTTTTTTCGCAGCTAATTTCATACTCCTAGCGACGCGTCGTAGGGTTTCTATAGGCAATCCTTCTTCTAAAATGACGCTACAAGTTAGATATAAGGGTTTAGCACCACTGACAACTAAATCATTAACTGTGCCGTTAATAGCTAATTCGCCAATATCACCACCAGGAAAAAATAAGGGGTCTACAACATAAGAATCTGTAGTAAAAGCAAGTCTGTCTCCTTGTTGTATGAGACTGGTTAAATTGATACTGGCTTGGTCTTCTAATTGAGAGATAATTGGATTATCAAAACTACTAATAAATATATCATCTATTAAATCGCGCATGGCTTTTCCGCCGCTGCCATGTGCGAGATTTATATGAGTATCTTGTACTTTACCTTGGCGACGGCGGACTTGTTCGATTTTTTGAAAGAAGGGGTTTTGTGATGGATTGGTGGGATAAAGATTCATATTAAAACGCAAAGGAACGCTGAGGTTAGCGCAAAGGAATGCAGAGTATTTGAAGGGTATGTTAATCCAAAGAGATGCCGCAAGAAGGGAGGGGTTTTTGAGTGATAGGTATCTTTGGTTTTTCAGCTATTGTTTTTTTGGCAATAGTAGATAGTCGTCCATATTTGTAATAGGCTGCACAAGCACCTTCGGAAGATACCATACAAGTGCCAATGGGTGTTTCGGGAGTGCAAGCTGTACCAAATACTTTGCATTGCCAAGGTTTTAATACACCTTTAAGAATTTCTCCACATTGACAAGCTTTATGGTCGGCTACTTTAAGATTAGGAATGGTAAATTTAAGTTCGGCATCAAATTGTGCGTATTCGGGTTGAATTTTTAAGCCAGAGTAAGGTATATCTCCTAAGCCGCGCCAATCAAAACTATCTCGCACAGCAAAAACTTTGTTCATGGCTTGAAGCGCCGCTGTATTTCCAGCTTTTTGTACTATTCGGTTATATTGATTTTCGACTTCACAACGATTTTCTATTAGCTGTTGCAACAACATCCAAATTGATTGGAGAATATCTAAAGGTTCAAATCCTGAAATGACAATTGGCTTATGATATTGTTGGGAAATGAATTCATAAGGCTCAGTACCAATTACCATGCTGACATGACCAGGGCCGACAAATCCATCTAGTTGCAAGTCGGGATTATCTAGCAGGGCTTGAAGGGCAGGAATCACTAAGACATGATTGCAAAACATACTAAAATTGTTAATTTTTTCGGCTGCTGCTTGCAAGATGGTGAAGGCGGTGCTGGGGGCGGTGGTTTCAAAGCCTAGGGCGAAGAAGACTACTTGTTTGTTGGGGTTATCTCTAGCAATTTGCAGGCTATCTAGGGGAGAGTACACCATACGAATATCTGCGCCTGTAGCTTTGGCTTGCAGCAGGCTAGTATTAGAACCGGGAACCCGCATGGTATCGCCAAATGTAGCCAAGATGACGTTCTGATTTTGGGAGATTGCGATCGCATCATCTAATCTACCCTTTGGCATAACGCATACTGGACAACCAGGCCCATGTATTAATTCAATGGCAGCTGGCAGAATTTCTTCAATACCGTACTTAAATATAGAATGGGTATGCCCACCGCATACTTCCATGATTTTGATTGGTTTTTCTAGTTGCTGGCATAATTTTGCCATTTCACGCCGTAAGGCTTCAGCTTTTTCGGGTTCTCGGAATTCATCAACGTATTTCATAGGGATTAAGGAATAGTGAGTTTGACGTATAAATTAATTTAGTTATTCTGTAAGGCATTTTTTTACGAACCACCCAAGATGCAAGGAACACAAAGGAACAAAGAAAGGCGTAAGTTTTGGAATTAGTAGATTATGCTTATTACAAAATTCCTGATTTTAAACTCTTTCTCTGCGCCTCTGCGTGCAGCAAAAATGTTTATTCAAGTAAGTCTATTTAATTACTAATCGTTGCTTGTGCTGCTGCTAGTTCTTGCAATAGATGTAATGTTTCTGCTGCTTCTTTTTCCTTAATTCGATTCATCGCAAAGCCAACATGCACTAGCACCCAATCTCCAATACAAGATTCCGGGGGATGTTGTTCGTCAACGATACACGCAATATTTACCTGGCGCTTCACACCACCAATATTAACAATAGCCAATTTATGGTTAAGGTTGGTGATTTCGATAATTTGTCCAGGAATTCCTAAGCACATTATTATTTTCCTTTTTCAAGAGAAACGAACCACAGAGGCACAGAGAAGCCAGTGCGTTGCGGGGGTTCTCCCGTTGTAGCAACTGGCGCGACACAAAGAAAATAATTTCTGATAAAATTTTGTTGAAATATCAAGAATTAAGTCATCATTTGAGCGGCTGTAATGACAGCTTGACCTAGAGATATACCGCCATCATTAGCAGGAACTAAGCTATGGGTAAGTACATTTATTCCCAATACTTGTAATTTCTTAGTAACCTGCTCCAACAATATATAATTTTGAAATACTCCTCCGGTTAGAGCAACTTGGCTAATCAGATTTTCTTGACAAAGATGACTAACCATATCAGCAATGGTGCTAGCTAAACTGTGGTGAAATTTGGCAGCTATAACTGGTTGTGGATTCTGCTGTTGCAAGTCCTTGAGTAAGGTTAGCCACATTGGGCTTGGGTCTATACAATAAATACTATCTGAAAATATAAAGCTAAAAGGATAATTTACTGTTTCTTTATCATTATTTAAGCTGTTGATATCAACTAGAGCTTCCATTTCAACTGCTGCTTGTCCTTCATAGCTACACTCTTCCACACAAATACCGATAGCCGCAGCTACTGCATCGAACAACCGCCCTACGGAAGAAGCTAGAGGAGAGTTAATCCCTTTTTCTAGAAGCTGATTAAGTAGCTGAAGTGGCTTTTGATCCAAAAAATTTACTATTTCTAAATCACTATATTGTTGTTGGTAATTATCCCAAATATCAGCAGCTATCAATTGAGCATAGGTGTTACGCCAAGGCTGATAAATTGCTTGTGTACCACCAATCATTGCTACTGGTTTAAATGTTGCTAGACGCTGATATTTACGGTAATCAGCTAAAAGAAATTCTCCACCCCAGAGTTTACCATCTCCACCGTAACCTAATCCATCTAAAGCGATACCCAAAATAGGAGGCGAATCTAGAGGAATGCCATTTTCTGCCATACAAGTAGCAATGTGAGCGTGGTGATGTTGGATGGGAGAAAGTTTGATTTGATTAGCTGCTGCTAGTTCTTTGCCGAGTTTACTTGAGAGATATTCTGGATGAAGATCAATAGCGATCGCTTTTGGTTTATGCTCAAATAAATTTAAGTATAAATTTAATGTATCTTGATAGGCTTTAAAAGCCGCAGCATTTTCTAAATCTCCCAAATGTTGAGAAAGAATTGCTTGACCTTCATGCAACAGGCAAAAAGTATTTTTTAACTCGCTACCCATTGCTAAAATCTGCGGCACGTTATCAAATCCAGGTGGTAAATTAATTGGTGTTGGTGCGTATCCTCTAGCGCGGCGAATTGTTTGCACTTTATCATTAACAACCCGTATTACTGAATCATCAACTCTGTTGAGAATCTCCCGACTGTGGAAAATAAAATAATCGGCAATCTTTCCTAATTGCTCCCGCACTTCATTATTATTTGTACATTGTGGTTCCTCAGAAACATTCCCACTAGTTAAAACAATTGGGCGATTCATTCGCCTGAGAATTAGGTGATGTAATGGCGTATTAGGTAGCATAAAACCGAGAGTATTCTGTCTTAATGCAACTGAAGGTGCTACCTGTTTTTTTGCTGTCGCTTGCATTAAAACAATTGGTGCAGCAGGACTTAATAATAATTCTCTTTCCTTCGTGCTGACAGTACAATATTCCTCAATTACTGTTAAATCTCGCGCCATTAAAGCAAAGGGTTTATGATAGCGCCTTTTGCGTTGGCGCAATTTTTGCACCATTGTTTCCTGTGTCGCATCGCAAGCTAGATGAAAACCACCTAACCCTTTAATTGCCACAATTTCACCCTTTTGCAACAGGGTACAAACGGCATCAACATCATCTAGCATAGAGAACATGGAAGCGGTAACAGGTTTACCATCAGCACGTTCTAGCCAAGCTGTAGGGCCGCAAGTATGACAAGCTACAGGTTGAGCGTGAAAGCGGCGATTCTCGACATTGTGGTATTCTTTTTCACATTGTGGACACATAGCAAACGCAGACATACTTGTATTGCTTCTGTCATAAGGAATGGCACGAAGAATACTTAGGCGAGGGCCACAATGAGTACAGTTGGTAAAAGGGTAACGATAAAAGCGGCTAAAAGGGTCGAAGATTTCTTGTTGACATTGTGGACAAGTAGCAGCATCAGGAGCAATTTCTGTTTTAATTGTGTTACTGACGCTACTAGAGATTACAAAATCATTAAAGTTAAATTCACCTTCATAAGGAGTTCGTATTAGTTGATGAATTCTGGCTAATGGAGGACATTCATGTTGTAATCTAGTAACAAATTCTGTTAAAGCTGCTTCACTACCAGATGCTCGAATTAACACACCTTGGCCATCATTACAAACATCACCATGCAACCCACAAGCTTTAGCAAGACGATATACAGTAGGGCGAAATCCTACCCCCTGAACAGTACCACAAACTCTAATTTCTTCAATCGCCATAGTTAAACTGCCACAGCAAAATTCGGTTATTTCCAGAATCAGCTACTACCGCAGTTGTGCCACAAGTTTTAATTCCATAACACCAATTTAAACTATCTCGCTTTGGTAGTCCAAAATTACGATTCTCGCCTTTGTTTTGATAATTTATTTGTCCAGCTATGCCTGCGGCTGGCAATGCCAACGCATCTGCTACAGCACCTTGTAATGATAAAATTAATTCTGGTTTTCTCCATCCTAATAGTCGAGAATTAGCAGTATCCGCAACTACCAACCAATCATCAGCAACTCCCACACCATAAGGCATACTCAAACTACTAGCACTAGGAAAATAAACTCCTTGATTCATTTCTACGCAATCAAAGTTTTTTTGACCTAACACAACTGCACAAGGAGTGTTATTTTCTGTTGGCATTCCCTGCCAAATCATCACGCGATGATTACCAGCATCTGCAACGACTAGATTCTCTCCCCAAAAAGTGATATCGTGACACCAACGCATACTCGCTGCTGTCGGAGAACTACCACCATTTTCGTTACGAGATATCATATCTGGTTGTCCCAACACTAAATCGGCGGGTTGACCGTTTTCTGTTGGTAATTGATGCCAAATTAATACCCGTCTATTCCCTGTATCAGCAACAAATAGCCGTCCTTGATGATAGAAAATACCATAAGGCCAGTGCATTGTATTAGCAGATGCTACTTGACTTCTCCTATTAGGTTCATTATCGATAAAATTACCCTGTCCTAACACCAAGTCTGCTGGAACATTGCTATCTTCAGGTAAGTTGTTCCAAATCAAAACTCGATGGTTCCAAGCATCTGCTACTGCTAAACCTTTCTCACAAGCACAAATTCCAGTTGGGACACTGAAAGTTGCCTTTCCCGGTGTACCTTTAGCATTTTGTCCTTCATGATAAAAGTCTGGTTGTCCAATTACCCAATCAGCAGGTTGGTTATCTGTGGTGGGTAAATTTTGCCATCCTAATAACCGATGATGTCCTGTATCTGATACCCACAATGGCCCAGTTTTAGATAGCAAACAAGCACCACGAGGCCCAAACATTACTGTAGGACTAGGTGCTATGGGTAGTACTAATTGTTGCTGTTCAATAATATTGCCTAAAATTACATCTGCACCTTGAGGTGAGAGGAGTAATTTTTGGGAACTTTTAGTTGTTTCTGGCGGCAATTGTGGTACAGGAGTAATCTTGATTGGGATATGCATGAACCGCAAATGAACGCTGATTATTATCCAATCTTATCGGCGTATATTGTTATGTATCAATGGTTGCAATTTTATATAAAGGTTTCTCTAACAATATTCATTACCTAAAATGTCATAACGCCAAAAAACGAAAGTTTTAAGCTTGGAATTAGAGGTTACTGGGCTAAAAAAACACGCTAAATTCACATTTAGTTTCTGTTTCTATTCCATTTAATATTAAGATCATAGTAATATCTAAACGTTTTACCTCTTTACTGGGAAGGGGTAGGAACGACAAAACTCCATCTGTATGTTCCCCATCTGGCGACGGCCCCGAAGCACCTCCTGCACTTTGATAATCGCCACCATGATCATCTCTTGCATATCCCCACCAAGATACTATAGGGAAACCTCTTCGTTCTAGACTGTTTATAAACGGAGTTATTTCATATTTAATACGAATAGCATCTTGATCAACGTGAAGACAAACTATATAAATTTCGGACTTTGATGCAATGCTAGTGAGTCGACAATTAATAGCGATAGATTCATGAGGTATATTATTCACTGATGTTCGTCTGTACTTCAAAGACTCTTGAACCGTATTTTTGCAATAAGTCTATTTTTGCATCTGCACAAAAACATTATCACCCTTAATCTTCACTGGATAAGACTTTAGAGAAACATTTGGTGCTGTTAAGCATTCACCTGTCTCTAAACTGTACTGAAAGCCATGAAAAGGACAGGTGATAATGCCGTTTTCAACGTTACCTGCTTCTAGGGAATCTCCTAAATGGGTGCAAGCATTACGGTAACAGGTGATATTAACACCTTGACGGTGTAAAATTAGTGAATTACCAGCAAATTGCACTGCCAATACACTAGACTCAGGAACTTGATCAACAGTTGCTAATTTTACCCAAGCAGAAGTTACCTGTGTAAGAAATGGACTACTCAAACCAGAATTAGCACTATTAATAGTAGGAGGATTATTGACCGCAATTACTTTGGTAATTTCAGGACAGTATTTTTTTATTGCCTGTTCAATACCCTCAGATAAAGTTAACGTAGAAGCGGGGCAATTACTACAAGTTCCTATTAACCTAACTTCCACTGTATCTGGTAGTTTAATTGCCACTAATTCTACATCCCCGTTATGGCTTTTTAAGCCTGGACGAACTTCTTCAAGGGCTGTTTGAATGCGTTGCGTTAGTGAAGGTTGGGGTGATTTGACTAATTCGTGATAAAGCAATACTGCGTATACTACTTCATCATTAACAGCATGACGCAAAGCTGACATTGATTCAAGCTTGAGGCTTTTAATCAAACGCGTTAATGCTTCTTTATGTAAAGCTTCAATTGCCCGTTTAAGCCCTACGGCTACACACCGTTGGCTTTCATCCCACTCAGATATAATTGCCTCAAAGCGGTTGATTTCTTGAACCAATTCTTCAAGTTTTGTCATTAGTCATTGGTTATTGGTTATTGGTCATTAACTAAGTCTTTACAACCGACAAAGGACAATTTACAAGTCACTTCATTTTGAAATCCTTGAGGAGAAATGGCATAAATATGCCCGTCACTAAACTAGATACTACTACTGGGAACCAAAAAGGAATTTTAGCTTGTGCAAGTAACACAAGTAGTAGTGAACCGATACTCATACCAATAGCAATCTGCTGCATGAAATATATGGGGTCACGCAGCAACTTTCCTTTAAAAAATAACTTGGCAGAAAACCATCCTATCTCTAACATCATTCCTCCTAATAATTGGTTAAAAAATTCAGTACAACTAGCCCTAAAAGGATGGCAGGAATTGCACCGGCTGGGCCAAATAATGCACCCAACATTGCTGAAAACTGATAACCTATATCCTTCCCGGCTAACAGCATCCCACCAATAGCACCGCCAACCATAGATAAAGCTGTTGCAATGACTACCCACACGAATCCAGTTTCTAAGTTTAAGTCTCCAGTTGCTAAGCTTGTAAGAAAATCATTCACAGTAGGGTTGGTAAAAATATCTCTCATGCTGTGTTACCCTGATGATTAAAGTTAGGAGTTAGAAGCAAAAAATCAAATTTAATTCATAACTTTTAACTCATCATTTCTGCTTCTACGTCTTGTAGTGCTTGAGCTACTATTTCTGCTTGTTCAATTTGTTCGTATTGTGTAAATATTTCCCAAGCTTCTTGATAGTAAGTATGCGCTTGCAAGAGATTATTAGAATTAATCGCCTCCGGCTTTTCTGGGTCGTCGGGTAAGTTGAATAAGGCGTTAGCTTTGTTAGAAATTGTGTTAGCGTACTCTAGGGGTGTGTCTTTGGGGTTACGCACTTTCAATGCTTCGTCGTAAGCTGCGATCGCCCGCAAATTATTCTCTAGAGGATGGGAACTCACTAAATATTGTAAGGCGTTACCCAAATTGTTTTGCAACATCGCATATTCTCTGGGATGATCAATCAAATTAATATGCTTCAGCGCCACTTCAAACGATTGCACTGCTAAACCCTGACGCAAGTATTCCCGTTCTGACGCTAGGGGCATAGAAAGGTAAGCGATCGCAATATTGTTGTATAAGATCGCATATTCTTGCGGATAATCCTGCCAGGTAAATACCCGCAAAGCCTCGTGATAAGCTTGGATGCTGTCCGTTATCCGCGCCAAATTGAACGGTACAAGCGACTGCAACACCAACCCAAAATTCATTTGTGCTTCTGCTGCTTCTTCTGGCAAAGCTAATTTTTGTAAAGTCGGTAGCGCCTCTTCATAACCTACTTTCGCTTGCAGTAATAATTCAGTTCCCACATCCGGTATTGCCTGTAACGTCCCTGCCATACCTACTTGGGCGCGGGCCCTCAGTAGAGGATACTCCTCACCACACATTTCATACGCCCGGTAATATAGAGAAACTGCATTACGCAAGTCTTGGGCAGTTTTGGGCTTTTTTTGAAAACCCTGTGCTATCTCGATCAGCATCTGGATTTTTTCCTCCATCGTTGCTGACTCCGATGCAATAGCTGCGATCGCAGCCTTCACTGCTGAATCTGTAATGCTGGGGGTCATAACTGCCGTACTCTAGCCAATTGGGAAATTGAGTCTTTCAACGCCCACTTAAAGATAGAGACACGCGATCGCGTCTAATCATGGGGCATACAGATTTACGCAGGCTTTGAGTCCTTTAGGCAAAATACCCCTCTGTTTGCCACTGAATAAGAGTTAGGGGAGTAGGGAAGGCAGTGTGTTGCGCGGGTTTCCAAGGCACTCCGTTGGGCGGCTTTGCCGACTTGAAGGAAGTACCGTTGCATTGTAGCAACTACCGTAGAACAGGAGAAGAAAATAATTAATGACCCTTGTACAGACGCGATGAATCGCGTCTAACGCCTAATTTCCCTATTCCCCATTCCTTTTAACATAAAACACCCTATTTATAAAATTCTAGGGGGAAAATGCCAATATTAATGTTAGTTTTAAACACCTTATATTCTTATAATATGTTTTGTATCAATACATAACATAATTCAGATCTTTTTTATTGAAACATTGATATAAAATCAATACATTGTCTACATATTTGTCATCAAAAATTAACTATTTATCTATATAAAAAGCTCACATTTATTTGTGAGTTAATACCTTTGTTATATATAGGAATCATATTTGATT
>NZ_JADEXR010000101.1 GCF_015206995.1 aff. Roholtiella sp. LEGE 12411
CAGCAGTTCCTCAGTTTGTATATCAGGAGACACCAACGAGAAATCCTTGAGATGCACCACACTCAACTTCCATGCTTGGGAACAATGCTTAATTTACATGATTTTTAGCCTTAACTGAACCGTATTGGATTATATTACGGCATCTTCTCAAACTTTTTTTCTCAAGGTGATAGGAAAGCGATCGCAACTGGGTAAGTTACATCTAGAACACCCAACTAACCCAAATCTACGGGTAAACACGTATGAAAACCGAACTAAAAGCCAAGTTTATCCAACACATTCTTCAGAAAAAAAAGGGAGATGAGGGTTTTACACTCATTGAACTACTAGTAGTAATTATTATCATCGGTATTTTATCTGCGATCGCATTGCCCGCTTTCCTCAACCAAGCAAACAAAGCCCGCGCCTCAGAAGCAAAAACCTACACAGGTTCTGTCAACCGCGCTCAACAAGCTTATCGGTTGGAAAATCCAAAATTCGTTACCGATCAAGCTTCTTTTTCCCAACTAGCACTAGGTATCAAGACGCAAACAGAAAACTATACTTATAGTCTTGATACATACGACACGGCTAAAGGTGCATCAATTATAGCTCAGCCAACAAACGACGATGCTGCTACTCTCAAAGGATACGCTGGTGCTGTCACTATTGGAGCAACAGCAGCAGCTGGAGAGGTAACTACAATAACGACTTTGGTCGAAAGTATTAATCCCCTCAAAAAAAGTGAGGCATTCCCCATAGCAGATCTTAAGGTTAAGGCTGACTCAACTGGCTTTGATATAGATGCTACTAAGATGAAAGAAATCAAGTAAACAGTTATGTAATTAATTTGCTGACAACAATTTTCTCAGCAAATTTATTCACAGGTGGGTATGTTATACCCACCTGTTTTGGCATTTATTGAAGATATACTGCTATGAACTCTGAAATTTCTCCAAATGCACTTACCCAATGGCAACAGCAAGCGCAACAGCACCTGATAGCAGACAACTACGAGCAAGCTGTTAATTTGTATGAGCAAGCAATAGAATCTCAACCCAATGTAATTTCATACTATTGGTATCTAGGCTTAATACTGCTTTTACAAGGAAAAGAAATAGAAGCACAAATGACTTGGATGCTACCACTGGCAGATGTAGAAGAAGAAAATATTCAAACTTATACACAACAATTAATTCAAATTTTACAACTAGAAGCAGAAAGACGGGAAAATTTAGAGGAATTCTCTCTCGCTTGGGTAATTCGTCAGCATATAAGAGAATTGAACAATTATGATATCAATAACCTCTTAATAATTGTTCAACTGTCCTTCAAAACAGACAATTTTCAGGAAAGAGAATTTGAAGATTTAGGAATTATTGAATTATTAAATACTCAAAAAAATATCAATTTAAATTTAAAACTATTACTGCAAGTATTGAAAAACCTATTTGAGACTTCACCATTAAATACATTATCTATAGACTTCATACAATCTTGCTTACCCTACGTTATCAATACACCAGATTTTGCTGAGATATTTTCCGCTGCTGTGATGAAAATTGGTCACACCTTTGCACAGCCAGCAACAGCAGCACGACTTTTAGAATTGTATTTAACCCAAGCCCCTAATAACCTAAAGATAATATTAGATGTATTAAGACATTTATCTCTTTTTTATCAAAATGCTAATAATTATTCTCAAGGCATAGAAAAAGCTAAGTTATGTCTTTTGTTATCTACAGAACTAGCTGACAAACTTTATGCTACTCATCTAGTATTACGGGGTCTACTGACTGCGGGTGGATATTGGGAGGAAATATGCTTAACAAGCCAACAATTAGCAGCTTTGCGACAAGAATTTATCATAGCCCAGCCGTTTGTCTTAAATGAAGCAAAAACTTTAAGTTTATTAACACCATCTTTCGCTATACCCCACCTTCAAGATAGCCCTGATAATTTTAGAAAAACTCATAATCAATTAGCAAAAATTTGTCAGAACAATCTCCGAGCTATAAATCATCAAGTCTTTGAACGTTATTTTCAAAGCATTATTAATCATCGACAAACAGCAGTTTATAACAAAAAGTTAAAAATTGGTTATGTTTCCTATGCCTTAAAAAGGCATTCTGTAGGCTGGTTGGCACGCTGGTTATTCCAACATCACAACCGTGATAAATTTGAGATATACACTTATCTGATAAATTATAATCCCCTAGATGACTTTGCACAGGAATGGTATGTAAATAAAGCTGATATAGCTAATAAGTTGGGTATAACATCCTTAGAAGTTTCCGAAAAAATATATGCAGATAAAATCGATATTCTAGTAGACTTAGATAGCATCACTCTAGATATTAGTTGTGCCGTAATGGCACTTAAACCCGCACCAATTCAAGTTACTTGGCTCGGTTGGGATGCATCTGGTATACCTGCAATTGATTACTTTATTGCTGATCCTTATGTACTACCAGATTCAGCACAAGATTATTATACAGAGAAAATCTTGCGATTGCCCCAGACTTATATAGCGGTTGACGGATTTGAAGTGGGTATCCCCACACTGCGTCGAAATGAGTTAGATATTCCTAGCAATGCTGTAGTCTATCTCAGCGCTCAGCGGGGATATAAACGTCATCCTGAAACCACAAGATGGCAAATGAAAATAATCAAAGAAGTTCCAAATAGCTACTTCTTAATTAAAGGTGATGCTGAAGAAGAAGCAATTAAACAGTTTTTCTACAAAATTGCCGCAGAAGAGGGTGTCGAGTGTTCCAGACTGCGTTTTTTGAGTCAAGATTCTTCTGAAGCTGTCCACAGAGCTAATTTAACAATTGCCGATATTGTATTAGATACATTTCCCTACAACGGAGCGACAACAACCCTAGAAACGTTGTGGATGGGTATCCCTTTAGTAACCAGAGTTGGGCAGCAATTTGCGGCTCGTAACAGCTACACCATGATGATGAATGCTGGTATCACAGAAGGCATTGCCTGGACTGATGAAGAATATGTAGAGTGGGGTGTGCGCTTAGGCAATGATGAGGCTTTACGACAGCAGGTAGTTCTAAAACTCAAAGCATCGCGACAAACAGCACCCCTGTGGAATGGCAAGCAATTTACCCGTGAGATGGAGAAAGCTTACGAGCAGATGTGGCAAAGGTATATTGAAGAAAAATAAGCTCGTAGTGAGGGCTAAAGCCCTCAAAATTGATGTTAATAAGAGCTGAAGCGCAGACTACGAAAGTTACGAACGTTATAAATTATCCCAGTCTTTGCCATAATCTCGCACTAGGTACTGAGTCCAACAATCACGCAGCCATTGCCGTCCACAAGCTTGTAAATACCAGTGAACACTACTTTCAACCCAGTCATAAGGAGATTTCACTAAACCATGTTTAACTGGGTTGTAATGAATATAGTTAACAGTTGTATAGTAATGTCTTTCAGATCGAATAGCGCGATCACTCCAACGATACCAAATTTTTCTCTTAGTTACATTGTCCTCTATATTCCACTGTCGAGAAACCGCACCATGTATTCTGCGAAATAAATAACTTAATACATTAAAATTGTCAACATTAACCAGTAGATGGTAGTGATTAGGCAAAACAACCCAAGCACAAATTTTTAAGTTCGTAGTGGGCGCTTCAGCGCTACTCTCTTCATTTCCACTGACACCAAACTTATCAAATATCATATCTAAAAGTTGCTGACGCCGAGATGCAGTGTGTATATGACACTTATGCTCATAACAAGCTACCGTTAACAAGTAAAATTGCCTATCTCGTACTTCATGTGGCGGTGAGTGGGGTGGATAACCCCGGCTTAGACGATATTCAACTAATTCAGCTTTTTGTTCTGCTGTGAGTTTGCGGTATTTATACATAGATTTTTAAGCACTGAAGTGCTTACTACAAACAATCCAAAAGTTTGTATTGAGGACTTTAGTCCTTTTTAATTACAAATTTAAGCACTGAAGTGCTTACTACAAACTTGTTTATAAAAGGTTTCTAAACCAGCAACACAGGCTTTATCGTCAAATAGACGGTTGTGATTTTGGCTCACTCGTTGTGCTATGATGCGTCGCAAAGCTGGGTCTAGTCCTAATTTAATAGCAATATTGATATATTCTGTTTCGTTTTGAGCGATGGTGTCTGTCACACCTAGCATTTTCAGAAAGCTATAAGAGTGACGACCTCGCATAAATTCTCCTGGACAGGTGACGATAGGGAGATTGCAAGCGATCGCTTCTAGGGTAGTATTACCACCAGACCAAGTGAATGTATCTAGATAAACATCTGAAAGTAAGTTAATCATCAGATAGTCTAGTCGCTCTGGAATGGTGAGAAATATGCAGTAATCTTCACTGTTCAAACCAATAGCAGCAAAAGCACGTTTGAGACGTGACTGAAGTAAACCACCACGCAGAAATACGAATTTAGCTTGTGGAACACAGTGAGCAATTTCCGCAAAAATAAAATCATATTGCGGTAGGTATTTAAAAGGAGCTTGACAACATAAATATATAACTGCATCATTTGGTAACTGAAAATCTGAACGGGTTTTAATCACTGGTGGAATGTTTGGCTTTGGGTAAGAAACACCAATATTAGGCAAACGAATTAATTTTTCGGAATAATATTCTTGGGCATTTTCCGGTTCCATTAACTCACTAGATAAGAAGTAATCAATTGTGGGTAAACCAGTTGTTACCGGATGTCCCCAAGCTGTACATTGCACAGGTGCAAGCCGCAGACCAGCCATTTGCATAGTTTGCGGGTTCATCCCAATTTCAGGAAAGACTAAAATGTGCAATTTATCAGCAATTATCTGTTCACAGGCTGCTGACAAATTATGATGAATATGGTGAAAAACATCACTATATTCTTGAAATTGTTGGGTAATTGCATCTGGCTCATTTCCTATGTAATAACAATAAATTTCAAAGATTGAGCGATCGCAATAACGCAGCCAGCCAGTTAACCAAAGTGTTCCACTATAAGAATGTAGATAATGTGAAATATAACCAATACGAATTTTATTATTAAGCTTAAGTTTAGGCGTAGATAAAGGAATGACCCATTGTGGATAGTTAGCTGCCATAATTTTATGTACTAACTTTCCATACTTCCGTTGCAAATCTATATCATTTTGTGCTTGATATGATAGGTAAAAGTTAGTGAGGCGACCGATACCTAATAAGGCACTATTTTTTTCTTTCGTAGTTTTAAGAGATGTTTGCTGAACTAAATCTTGCAGTCCTTGAGTAAAACGCTGACGATAAAAGTTAATTTCCTCTTGATTTTCGTAGATTGATGGGACTATTAAATATCTGAGGATTTTAAAAGTGTAATCATTAGGTAAGCATTCGTTAGCCTTTTCTGAACTTGCAATTGCTTCTTGAATATGTCCATTTCGCCGCAAATCGATAATTAGTGAAAAATGCAACCTTCCTTCTGTAGGATAAAGTTGAATTCCTTGCTGGAGAGTATTAAAATATTCTTGTAGTAGGTTTAACTGTCTATAGCAATAGCTTAAGTTCCAATAAATATCTGCATTACCTGATTGGATTTCTAGGAGTTTTTGATATTGGGCGATCGCTTCTTTCCATTTTCCCTCAAAAAATAATTTATTGCTCAAGCAAAAAAAAACTGTTCAGCTTGTGCTTCGCTAAAAACTTCTATTTCGTAAGATATAAGAGTTTCTGCTTTTGCTTGACTCAATGCGTTTGTATCTTCGTATTCTAAAATAATTCTTGCATGTATGCGAGGTAGCAAAGCTTCCCACTGAATATCAGCCAATTTTGCCACTAAAGAAACTTCTAAACCCTCGGTAATATCTAAATCTTCTTGCACCAAAAGATTCATAGCTACGCTGGATAAAAACATTTCTGCATCCTCAGCAGAAATGCTACCAGTATTGATCAGTAGAGTAGTTTTTTCACTATTAGGATGAATTGATATTATCCTAATTACTCGTTCCAATTCTAAACCGATTAATTCTTCTGGTTGCGACCAATCTGGGAAAACAATTAAATTAATCTCCTTGAGATTTAAAGCCACAAGAGTAGCATCAATCAAAGCAGAACTTACAGACTGCGCCATTTGTGCCCAGGAGAATTTTTTCGCCTGTGCTAAACCCGCGGTGATTAATGAGGTACGAACACCAGGCTTTTGCACCTCACAAAGCGCATTTACTAGTTCATCTACATCATCATGATTCACATATATAACTGCTTCTCCTGCTACTTCTGGAATTGAGGCATTAGGGCAAGTAATTACAGGACAACCACAAGCCATTGCTTCAATAATAGGCATTCCAAAACCTTCATATTTTGAAGGATAAACTAGTGCTACAGCACCAGAGTAAGCTGTTATTAACTCTTCATCACTTAGTTGCAGCATATAGACAACACTACCTGATGTGTAGGCTCTAAACTCAGGTGCTAATAAACCTCCACTTCCCGTAAAGACAATATCAAATCCGTAGCTACTGGTAAGTTGTGAAAAAGCTTGGAAGAATAAAGTACTATTTTTATAACCACTTCCACCACCAACTAAAATAAAGTACGGTTTTGTAATCCCGTATTTCGATTTTAAAGCGTTAACTTCTTCAGTTTTAGCTGGCGAAAAAGTGCTTTTAACTCCACAATGAGCTACGGTGACAGAATTTACAGGTATATCAGTAAAACAGCTTACCAGGTCATGTGCTGTATGTTCTGATATTGCTATGTAACCAGATGCATGTTGAATAGCCTTATGCTTTTCTCGCCACATAGGATTATTCATATTCCATCCCATTACTTCTGGAATCATGTCATAAGCCATGAACACAGAAGGTGTTGTAGTGGGTGTTGTATAGTAAGAAGAAATAAATAAATCTGCACCTTCTTCATCGCAAAGTTGCTGTAGCATTTCCCGATCATTATCAGTGTTATTGTAGTCATAATGTGGGACGCTGCGATATCTAATACCAGGAATTTTAGGAGCAGTTTCAGCACGATCAAGTATAACAATATGCTTACCAAAACCGTTGTTTGCCCATTCTTCTAGTAAAGATTTCCATACACGAGCTATACCAGTTTGGTAGAGTTGGAAAAATACACCGTCAATAATAATTGCTAGTGGTAATTTTGGATAATATTGTAATTTTTGAAACCACACCCCAGTGTAGTCAATCTGATGAAGAATAAATTGATTCTCTTTTAGGCGCTCAAACTCATTTACTGCTTTTTTACAACCTTCCCAATGACCGTAGTCATCTACTTGAATCATGCCATTAGGAACAACATAATGTTGTAAATGCTTTGGTAAATTCCAGGTAATTTTTGGATCAGGCTGATGTTTCACTGGCTCAACATTCCCACGCCAAGCAACCCCCATAATTTGCATGGTTTGGTAGACCATTGTGTTCCAACCCTTTTGCTTGAAGTAGTCTAAACCTTCGGCTACATCAGGGGAATTTAAATCATGAAATATGATTAAGGCATCCGCTTCTGCTAATTGTTCGCAGAGAATTGCATCATTGAGTGGCCCTGGTGCTTCATGATCTCCGTCAATAAAAATCAACGACCACTTGCGTTGTAATTTTTCTGCTAACTCCTCTACCTTTTGTGGGCTATAACCACTTACTAAATTAATTGAGTCAAGAACGCCAGCGGCTTGAAGCGAATTATTCACACTTTCAAAAATATCTTCTCTAGCTAATAGAGGGTCAATTACATCTAACTCCATTCCGGCTAACCCTATATGACAAGCAGACCAACCAAGCCAGCAACCAATCTCTAAAGCTTTTTTGCCCTTAAACATGAGGGCAGTATTATAAAGAATATGAGCTTCATCTCGACTGAGAAATCCCACAGTTGCTTGTCGCTTATCTACATACCAGTTATGGGGAATTTCACGGCGCAAGTAAATCCATCCGCAAGTCTTTGTATCACCTACAATCATATTAGTAAAAGCTTGGTCAGGTCGGATAACTTTAAAACCAGGTGAAACATAATCTCCATCTGGGAGTAATGCGTGCTCAATCACTTCCACTGTTTCCTTGATCATCCGTTCTTCCCTAAACAGTTCTTCTGCTCTTTGCTTGCAAGCCTGACCAATAGACTGGCGTAATTGCGGATTTATCGCCCAGTCTTCAATAGTTGTCACCAATTCTTGAACTGTGGCTTGTGGATCAATTTTAGGATCAGTAAGTAATTTTCCAGTCTCACCCAATTCTTCAGGAATTCCACTCACTGCTGAAGCAATAACTGGTAATCCTTTTGCCATTGCTTCCATGACACACAATGGCATTCCTTCTAATTGAGAAGGAAAAACAAAAATATCAGCAGCATTTAACCAATCTGAAACGTCAGGACGCTGTCCCAAAAAAATAACTTTTTTGTTTATCCCTAGTAGTCTAATTACTTCTTTTAGTTCTGTTTCAAGTTGCGGATCAAAAATACCAGCACCTGCCCAAACAAAGTAAAGTTGAGTCCACACTGAGCTTTCTAGGAGCTGCTTAATTGCCTCTAGTTGGTACTGATAGCCTTTTCGGTTCTCTATACGAGCAGCAGTAAAGCAGACTACAGCATCTGAGGGAATACTAAGCGATTGACGTAGGCTTTCGCGCACAGACAAATCACAAGCAGTGAAATATTCCGAAGGTCGCCCGTAATAAATGACTTGTCCTTGATATTTAGGCAGCCTAAAGAGTTTATATAATAAATTTAAGTTATCAGAGGAAACAGCAATTACTGACTTGGCTTTAATATATTGATGGGATAGTTCATTTAAGTATGCAGCATAGTGATCTGCTAAATGAGGCTCAACAAGACCTTCAACAACGATGTAGGGAATATTTAGTTGTATGGCAATTTGCTTTATAGGTAAATTAGCAAAGGGATTAGTGTTACTACAAACTATTACATCCGGTCTATTGCCTGATTTCGTGAGGATACGCGGTAAATTTTGAACTGTGTGATCGTCTAGCCATAGATGTTGAATGCCTAACTTTTCTTGATAACAAATTAATCTATCATAAAATGTTTTTGGTTGTAGACAAGTGATTTGATAACCTAGTTTTATTAAACCACATAACAGTGAGTGATTATATTGTGCAACTCCACCAAATCCTGGATCTTGTGTAGACAATAAAATATGTTTATTCATAGTTTTTAATGTACTTTAATAGTTGAGATTCAACCAATAAATTTAGCTTTTTGATAAGAGTAAATTTTTAGCGATCGCGATTATCTTCTTGCTTCTTAATCTGCTCTAATACAACTTTGTAATCTTGCCGTTTAGGATGCAGCTTTACCAACTTCTCCAAAAGTTCCATCGCACCCTTAGCATTCTTCAATTGCAGCCGCAACAAAGACAGTTTCTCTAAAGCAACTTGGTTTTCTGGTTCTCGCTGTAAAATTAGCTCGTAACCCCGCGCCTGTTGCTGTAATACTGACTCAGCAGACGCAGTTACTGACTTAGGATGTTGACTAGCCTGTTGTATTGCAGGAATTACTGCAAATACCGTAGAACCAACGAACGACACAATTGACACTATTGTCACAATCTTTTTTCGCCGCTCTATTCTCTTACGGCGAGCAATTACGTATTCTTCTCCTGAACCAGGCATGTCTCAATAGCTGCTATGGTAAATACTTAGGTGACAGCTAGCCTCCCATCATGAAGATACCCACCCGCTCAACAGAAACTATCATCTTAGCTGCAAATTTTTTACACAAAATTCCAAGGCTGACTCTGAATATAAGGCAGCTTTATGGTAATGCAATAATGCACCGATCATTTGGTCATGCGATCGCCTCTATGCTACCAAGGCTTTTTCTTTGAGCAAAACCCTTCAGATGTGTTTCTTACAGGCTTTATTCTCTAAACAGAGTATTAAATATATATAAAGTTTTGCAATGAATATGTCTAATTACAGATGTTTGCGGTAATGTAAAAAGCGTTTAAATCAAAATGAACGGCAAATATTTCAGGACTTACGTAAGTGTCATATTTTTTTCGTTGAGGTTGTCCAAAGTCAAAGGTCAAAAGTCCAAAAAACCTTGATTTTTGACCCTTGACCCTTGACTCTTATACCAGAAGCCTTATGTGCCAGTTGCGTAAGTCCTATATTTCAAGTTAATTGCAAATTTTACTGTTAGTCAAAAACATTCAAGGTAGCTTGGACTCCGGAGTTTTTTCAACAAGCAGATATATTTTGAGGACTAAAATAAATAAAATTTACGACTCATGTTTGAGCACGCTATGAGTGCAACCTCCCCCAGGGCTAATTTGTTGGCTTGGCGTCGATGATCACTGCTCTAGGAAATTGGAGTTTTCTGGTGGTGATTACCGTACAAAACTGAAATTAAGAGCAAATGAGTAGAGTTTGTTATGGTATAGTTAGAAAGTTAAGACTTGCTTTACCAAAATACAGCACTCTACGGGCCGGCAACAATTGCAAAACGGAAAGCAGTTTTGATTAAGTATTTACCAAACAAAATCAGAATTTAATTGAGGTTATGACTCAGCAAGTGATTCACCCAATGGTGAAATTGCAGCGTAACGTGCAATCACTCCTGGAATCGAATATTATCAAGCCAACCGATAGTATCTGGAAAATTGCCTTACTCTACGGCAATGAATGGCAGCACTGGAAGCAAGAACTGCTTGACTTTGGATTTAGTATGCAAGATCCCATAAGCGAATTGCTAGCTGTAGAAGCTTGGGATGAAGAGTAGAAACTGTGGATGAGAAGAATGAGGAAGAACAATAGTTCGCTTGCTCCCCCATCTCCCGCTACTCTTTTATCTCTACTTTATTGGCAAGCAGCTAATGCGGCAGCCAACTGCTTCGCAGTTTGGTAGCGATCGCGTGGCAATGGTTCTGTAACTCTGTCAATAATATCTCTTAATTGGGAATTAATAGTAGGAATCTTTGCCACATCAAATCTAAAATTTCGCCCTCGTTGGCGGTAATACCTGAAAGGGTTTTCGCCGGTAAGCAAAAAAATCAGCGTTGGCCCAATTGCATACAAATCAGATTGAGTCAAAGGTTGTCCGCGTTCTTGTTCAGGAGCACAGTAACCTTCTGCACCAATACGAGTTCCAGGTGCCGTACCAATTTCCTTAACAGCGCCAAAATCCAGCACAACTATACGATTATTGAAATTTCGCACCATCAGGTTAGCGGGTTTGATATCGCGGTGAATTAGTGGAGGTTCTTGGCTATGAAGATAGTCTAAGATATCACAAGTTTGAATCATCCAGGCGATCGCTTGGTTTGGTGTCACTGGCCCAGTCGTATAAACACGTTTTTCTAAATCTTGTCCGTGGATTAACTCCATTGCCAAGTATTTTTTTCCGCCTTCTACAAAAAAGTCGTAATACTTGGGAACTCCAGGATGGTTAAGGGATTTGAGAGTGTGGGCCTCCCGCTCAAATAATTCTTGAGCTTTGGCAATTCTAACCATATCAGCATTCATTTGCTTCAGCACCAGGAGTTGAGGGATACCCGCAATCACACCTGCTGCATCCCAAGCAAGATAAGTAGTACCCATACCTCCTTGTCCCAGAGTTCGTAACACCTGATAGTAGCGAATAGTATGTTGTACTGAGAGTGCTTGACCACAGTGGATGCAAAACAAATTATTTGCAGAGTTTCCTTCGTGCGTGCAAGTGCTTGAAAGGTTATTCTTTGAGGAGAGTGTTGCAGTAGCGTTTTCCACTGTCCCTTGAATCTTTTGCGATCGCAACCAAGCCTCAGATGTTGCTAGCTTCTGGATTTGGAATTGCAATAATGAGCCTCCCTGCGCTAGTTGCAGGAGGGAATTATCTGGTAATAAACTTTGAGTAACAAGAACGCCGTTGAGAAAAGTCCCATTTGTACCTGTACTAGTTACCTTCCAAGAAACGCCGTTGCTCATAGAACTGACTTGCCTAAGTTCTAAATGATGCCGTGAAACCAAACTATCATCCAAAACAACGTGATTATCCGCTGCTCGGCCAATCCGAATCACAGAGGAGTTTTCAAAGCACCACTGCTTGAGCGGCGTTTTTTGTTGCGGTTCCAACAGTGTCAGAGTAACCACAATACGACCTAAAAGGTGAAAGGATTAAGCATCTGGAATTGGGCATTGAGCATTGGGAATTAACCTATGCACCGTGCCCCATTTGTTTTAACTTTCCAGATTTGGGCGCACTTTTGCCCGGATTAGTATACCAGTAATGTTGTCATGACCATTGTATTGGTTTGCCAAATCAATTAAGTCTGTGACGCCTCGCTCCAGATTAGCGCCAGAACTAAGCAAGGGTTCTAAGTGAGTCTGCCAATGGATTTCCAGTAAATTATTATCTGATAAACCATCGGATGCCAGAAGCACAAGAGTATCTTCATTGATCTCGAAAAACTCCACATCGGGATTGATCGAGTGTCTGTCACGGGGCCCTAAGGCTTGGGTAAGTTGATAGGCATCCGGGCGGGCGTAAGCTATGCTCTGCTCAACTCCTCTGGCTATTTCTCGTTGACCAACTTCGTGATCTACAGTGATTTGTTCCAGTCCTTGCTTGCGCGTCAGGCGGTAGAGGCGACTATCTCCCACATGAGCAACTGCTGCTTGATTGCCTTGAATTAAGAGTATTACCAGAGTTGTACCCATGCGCCCGACTCCAGAACGGGCATCTTGTTGATTGAGTTCGTAAATTGCTTCATTAGCTAAATACACTGCCTCACGAATGCTATGTTCTGTTGGTAGTTGGTTAGTAATCCAGTGTTGTTGAAAGTATTGCCGCAGGGTGTTGACTGCTAATTCACTAGCTACCTCGCCACCGGCGTGTCCGCCCATACCATCGCAGAGAATATATAAACCCTGTGCTTGGAGGACGCGACTTTTGGGAAATTCCAGCTTGTGAATTTTGGTTTCAATGCCAAAGAAGTCTTCGTTATGATCACGTTGTCGCCCTACATCTGTACGTCCTGCATCTTCTAAGCTGCTTAATTGCATCGAGAGCACGATTGTCGGCAGATCGTCAGTTCTGGTATTGATATCTTCTAGCTCATCTAATTGCATGATTGTAGACGCGGTGGAATGTTCCTCCTCCGTTGGGGGAATTGCAGTTTCGGGTGCTTCCAATTCTAAAGAAATCACCTCCAAACGCGATCGCAACTGGGCGATCGTCTCAATCTTACCTAGCTCTAAATCCCCCAACATCTGGACTACAGAACCAAATTGAGTACGTTGAGATTGTCTAAATAGCGCCTGCCAAACTCGCCCCAAAGCTTGGATTGTTAACGGCGGTTCTTGTTGTATTTTGGCATTTTCTGACGATTCAGTTGTAGGCTGAGAATTCAACGGTTCCAGATATAACTGTCTTAGCGCTAGTGTTTGGTCTTCATCCAAGCGCAAATTCGACAGATATAAAAGACTTTGACCACAACCTACTGGTTCCAGTACTGCCCAGAGTTGGGTCATCTGATAACACCAGTGTAAAAGTTGTAACGAGTTCGTTGTCTCTTCTTGCCACAGATCAAGTAAACACTGCCAATCCGAGCGGTCTTCAATTAGTACCACTTGCGTATCACCCTGCTGCCATGCATCGTGAATTAACGGTATTTCTGGGTGAGTTTGAGATTGTAAGTCAATATAGAGTTTAGCAAGGCTAGGAATTTCGCTTACTCCCTCTGATAGTGTTACCACTCCCTGTTGCTGATTTCCTAGCACTGCCTCCATGAGTGATATTTCATACGGTTTACAGTCTAAAACTCGCACACACACTTCAGTATGAGTTGCAATTTCCTCTTGACTTAACGGCGGATCTAACAATTGATAACGCTGCTGAGAGTCTAAATAAGAGCCAACCAGCAGTTCATAATTAGGAGCCAGAGAAGATAAAGAGGATAAGGTAGAATTTTCTCCCTCATCTACCCCCCCTACTCTCTGCACTACCGAAGCTTTCTTGGCAATAATTGCCCACCACACTGTTCCGCACAGCGCGCCACAGTTATGACAACTTTGTGCATCTACAGGTATTTCAGTACTGCATTCAGGACAAAATTTGTGGGTCAGAGACGTACCACAGCTTTGACAAAACTTGTTGGTATTGGGATTTTCAAATTTACACTGAGGGCAAATCAGCATAGTGGAAGTTCCTTAATTCCCGTTCCAAAGTGCTTCTAGCCACTAAGATCCAAAGTGCCACAATTGGCTACCCCTGCCTACATGAGACCTACAAGAGATTGTGGTTTCACCAGTGAATTTTGGTGGCAGTATTAATTGTGACGCATATTAGCTAAATATTGTCAGATATTGGCAGTTAATTCCTCACAAATGCGAGACGCAAGGAAGGAGTGGGGTAGGGGAGAGAGTGAAGCAAGGGGGAGAAATTTTATATTTTAACTAATTTCAGCAGAAGTCCCACGCCTCACTCTTAGGAGCGTGGGACGACAGTCGCCTGCGACGGGAAACCCGTCTACAGCGCTGGCTCATGAATGCGAGTGAGTTGACGACTGTCCTCTGACCGATATTGAGCGTAAGCGAAATCAAGGAAGAGGACACCCCTTGTCTGTTCATCTCCCCATCTCCCCCTTCTATTCTGTTATTCTGTGCCTCACTTTTCATTTACTCGCTAATTGGATAATAAAACAGGTACGGTTTGAACCACTTTCAACCTCAATTGTTCCTCCCATCTGCTTAGTGAGTTTTTCTACCAATGCTAGCCCTAATCCAGTGCCACCCTGCTTCCAAGGATCGTTACTGGGAATTCGGTAGAATTTATCGAAAATGCGTGCTAATTCAACAGCAGGAATTTCTACACCAGAATTAATCACTTGAAATTGGATATTCTGAGATTTTAGTTGAGCGCTCACGGTAATTTCTGCATTTGGTGGGCTGAATTTACAAGCATTGGTGAGCAGTTCTATCAAGATACGTTCTAGACTAAATGGATCGCAGGCCAGTAGTGGAAGATTCGGAGCTACTTTGAGGTGTAAATTTTGCTGATAGGAGTTGTTTTGTGCTTTAAATAGCTCTACCACACGCCAAAGCCATTGCTGCACTTGAATTGTTTCCAGTACCCAGGATTTAGCGCCTGTATCCAGCCGTTGCAAATCCAGGAAGTTATTAATTAGATTAATTTCTCGCTCACACTCGTTATCTAAAATTTCAAAATAGCGGGCCGCTTTTGAGCGTTCTGCTTGTGGTTTTGCCATTTCTGACAAAAAGTTTTGCTCTTGATGGAGTGCGATTCCTAGCATTTGAATCGCCATTTTCATATTAGTTAGTGGGGTGCGTAGTTCGTGAGAAACTGTGTTAATAAATTCATTTTTTAGGCGTTTGAGGCTTTCCATTTCCTCTAACTGCGATCGCGCCGCTTCTTGAATCCGTTCCAAAGCGCTTTCTGGAAATTTGTGCTCTGTGATGTCAGCGGTATTAGCAATAGTATGAAAACCTTGTTCGCCTTCTCTTAAATGGTCATCCGCTTGCTTATCAGCTGTGATATCCTCGCAAACCATCAAAATAACTGGCTTTTTGTCATGATTTCCTTCTTCAGCAGGCAATATCCGCACCACGGCTCTTACCCAGACAATCTTACTGGCAGGGCAATTCAAGCGAAATTCCCAATTAGTAACTTCATTATTAGGCAAAGCCTTCAACAAGTCTTTAAATGCATCAGATAGCTTTTGTTGATCTGATTGCTCAAACAAGTTACAAACAGGCTTATTGATCAATTGTTCAGAAGTATAACCAAGACAATTTGCACCGAAATGATTTACAGACAAAATTATTCCCGTCGCATCCAAACTGAAGTACACAGAGGGAATATTTTCATAAAGCCTACGAAACCACTGAAGTTCCTCTTGAGTACGACGCAGGGTTTCTGCTGTGCAAAGTTCTGAATCGGTGGCTCGTTCAGACAATAATTCTAGGCGCGTAGGTATTGTAGACAGGATATCTTGTTGTTGGCGATTGTGATGCCAGATTGATTGTTGATTACGGCTCATAAAACTTAAACTTGCACACAAGCGCTGATCTTTCCTAAATAGGAATAAAGAAATAACATCATACTGCTTTTGACTGAAATTGTGTCAAAATCCATCTATCAATACTTATGTAAAGATAATAATCGATACTTTTTGGTTCTTTAATTAATAGGTGAAAGCTAAATTATTAAAGACATTTACTAGCCAGAATACTTGCCAAAATGGCATTTTTATTTTGAATTGCTTCCATTTGTTTTAGGGAAATTATCCAACCATTTGAATTCAGATGGCGTCAGGTCACGCCATTGACCCGGGTGTAATCCATCCAGTTGTAGGTGGGTGATGCTCACCCTGACCAATCGCAAGGTCGGAAAACCAACAGCCGCAGTCATTCGCCGCACTTGGCGGTTTTTACCCTCTGTTAAAGTCATTTCTAGCCAGGCTGTCGGTACATTTTTGCGGAATCTAATTGGCGGTGTGCGATCGCACACTGGTGGTTCTTGTGACAATAGCCTCACTTTGGCTGGTAGAGTGCGGTAATTTTGAATTTCCACACCTGTTTGCAACTTGTTTATAGCATCTGCATCAGGAATGCGCTCTACTTGCACCCAGTAAGTACGTTCGTGCCCAAACCGAGGATGAGCAAGGCGATGTTGCAATTGTCCGTCGTTCGTTAACAGCAGTAACCCTTCACTGTCCCAGTCCAGACGTCCCACAGGATACACATCGGGCACATCGATATAGTTTTTCAGGGTGCTATGTTTGGGCGATTCCTGTGTAAACTGGCTAAGAACACCGTAGGGTTTATGAAAAATAATATATTTATAGTGATTTGTCATTTGTTATTAGCCAGAAACAAACACCTGACAACTAACTTGCCAATTCATGCTAAGCAAAATTATGCAAGAGTTTAGGCATCATCATAAAAACCATAGAATGAAGAGTCAATTATGCCAAGTTCTAAAATGTCTCGGCGGTCTTTCTTCTTTCTGAGAGGTGCTGCCCTAGTGCAAGAATTGACATTGGCACTCCCCCTGTCGTACCTACTCGTTAGCAGCTTTTGGTTGAGGGGTGCAAGAGGGGCGATCGCTCTGTCACAACTCAGGAATAATTGTTAACTCCCTTGCTCCCAGCCACAAGTAAAGTGGTACAATCAACAACCATGCTAGGGGTGCCTACACAATCAGGCTGAGATCACACCCTTAACACCTGAGTCTGGGTAATACCAGCGGAGGGAAGCTGTTTATAGAGGATTTCTAATATGCGGACAGAATGGGTTGCCAAGCGGCGTGGGCAGAGCAATGTATCTCAGATGCACTATGCCCGCCAAGGTGTTATCACCGAAGAAATGCATCATGTCGCCCAACGGGAAAATCTTCCCGCCGATCTCATTCGTGAGGAAGTGGCGCGGGGGCGAATGATTATCCCTGCTAACATTAATCACACGAACTTAGAACCGATGTGCATTGGCATCGCCTCCAAATGTAAGGTAAATGCCAATATCGGCGCTTCGCCCAACTCTTCCAATCTTCAAGAAGAGGTCGATAAGCTGAACTTGTCGGTGAAATACGGTGCTGATACCGTGATGGACTTGTCCACAGGCGGTGGTAACTTAGATGAAATCCGCACTGCAATTATCAAGGCTTCGTCTGTTCCCATTGGCACAGTGCCAGTTTACCAAGCTTTAGAAAGCGTCCACGGCACAATCGAAAACCTGACGGCTGATGACTTTCTCCATATCATCGAAAAACATGCCCAGCAAGGGGTAGACTATCAAACCATCCACGCCGGAATTTTGATTGAGCATTTGCCCTTGGTGAGAAACCGCATTACTGGCATTGTCTCTCGTGGCGGCGGTATTCTAGCGCGTTGGATGCTACATCACCACAAACAAAATCCGCTTTACACCCACTTTCAGGACATCATCGAGATTTTTAAGAAGTACGATGTCTCCTTCAGTTTGGGGGATTCCCTGCGTCCTGGCTGTACACATGACGCCTCAGATGAAGCACAATTAGCTGAACTCAAAACTCTCGGAAAGCTAACTCGCAAAGCCTGGGAACATGACGTACAAGTGATGGTAGAAGGGCCTGGACACGTTCCAATGGATCAAATTGAGTTCAATGTCCGCAAACAGATGGAAGAGTGCTCTGAAGCACCTTTTTACGTATTGGGGCCATTGGTGACAGATATTGCTCCCGGTTATGACCATATCACTTCTGCGATCGGAGCAGCGATGGCTGGATGGTACGGTACAGCGATGCTGTGCTATGTCACACCGAAAGAACACTTGGGACTACCCAATGCTGAAGATGTGCGGAATGGGTTGATTGCCTACAAGATAGCAGCTCATGCAGCTGATATTGCTAGACATCGCCCAGGTGCAAGGGACAGAGACGATGAACTCTCTAAAGCCCGTTACAACTTTGATTGGAATCGTCAGTTTGAATTATCCCTCGACCCAGAGAGAGCCAAAGAATACCACGACGAAACTCTACCAGCAGATATCTATAAAACTGCTGAGTTTTGTTCAATGTGTGGGCCCAAGTTCTGCCCAATGCAAACCAAAGTTGACGCTGATGCGCTAACAGAATTAGAGAAGTTCTTGGCGAAAGAAAAGGTGACGCAAAGTTAACTGCTTTTTAAACGCAGAGGTACGCGGAGAAATCGCAAAGGTTCGCTAAGGGTTCCTCTGCGTTACTCTGCGCTTACCTTTGTGTTCCTTTACGTTTAAAAAAATTACTTCATCTGCTGATACCGTTGTTGAATCTCCTTGATCGAAAACAACGCCTCAAATTTCAATCCAGCAGACTGGTACAACTCTGCTCCACCTTGCTGCCGATCTACCAGTGCAATTACTTGATTTACAGTATAATTTGCTGCTTTTAGCCGTTCTACTGCTTTCAGGGCAGATTGCCCAGTAGTGACAACATCTTCCAACACCACCACTTTTGCACCTTCTGGCAAAGTTGGCCCTTCAATATAAGCCTTCGTCCCATAACCTTTTGCTTCTTTGCGAATAATCAGCGCCGGTATCGGTCGGTTTTCGTAGACAGAAACTAAGCTCACTGCTGTCACTATTGGGTCAGCTCCCAATGTTAAACCCCCAACTGCCTGAGTATCTATAGGTAGCAAAGGGAACAGTAACCGTCCAATTGCTAAAGCACCTTGGGGATGGAGTGTTACTTGCGTCTTGTTAACGTAATAAGAACTACGTAGCCCAGAAGAAAGGACAAAATCACCTTCTTGATAAGCAAGTTGGCAAAATAAATCTAGTAACTTGTGGCGCAGGGTAGTCAAATCAGCGGTAGCTGCCCAAATATCTGAGTGGGTAAGAGTTTCAGTAGGATACGTCATTACAAAGCATTAAAAGTTGTGCTACACCAAAGGTTGAACTCATCAGAGTTCTGAAATTAAGCATAAGTTAAGATTCGCCCATAAATTAAGGAGTAAGGAACATGGGTATAAAATTAAAAACTCTGGGTGGTTTATTGGTGCTAGCTGTTGGTATTGCTTTTCCCTCTGTTGCATCTGCTCAGAAGGTAACACCCAGTTATGAAACTACAAATGATGTATTTGAACGAGCTTTTTTTCGACACGATCGCAATTTTTACGAGAATGGTGGGTTCAAGCGTCAACTAGACTCGTTTCTGGGATCATCTGGTTCAGGTTTACGAAATTCCTTCCCAGAAAATGAAATTGCTCGAGATGCTGAGTTGGTTAACACTCTCTATCACGATGTCCTTACCCAGCAAGTTGGCAATGATCCCTATATTCGTACCCCTGATTTACCAAATCCTTACGACACATCGCTGTTAATGTCTCCTCGCTTGAATACCAACAAACTCAAAGTTGGGACTGAATTTCGATTTGAAACTTTACCACCTCGATAACGTCCTAGCGGTTAGTCATTAGTCGATTGTCATTTGTCAGCAACTAATGACTAAATTACCAAATTTAGTTTTATTCTTGAGGCTGAGAATACTAATGCTCAATATAATTGAGTATTACTTTGTGCCATCCATCATTAGGAGTTTAATAATAGACTGCTTGCTTTTTATAATTTAGTGCGCCCTGCTGGAATCGAACCAGCCTGAAGGCGAATTATGAGTTCGCTGCCTCCCCAATCGGCCAAAGGCGCTTGTTTGTTGGGTTTTTGGTTGGTACAAGTCAATTACTTAAACTTTAACTTAACCCTGGTCGCAAATTTTAGTCTGAGTAAACTACCTTATTCACTGGGCAAACCCAATTTCGTTATTTTAGCATGAGTTTACACCTTGTAAATACTTGAAAATAGTCCACCAAATTTTTATACTACATAATTTCACGATGAAATAGTGCAAACTAATATTTATTAAGTTCCTTGAAGGATTGAGGTAACAGCTTCAATACTCTTAAGTAGACCAGCATTCTTATGCAATAGCTTGTCAGCGATGAAACTAAATTCCACTGTACTTCTTACATTGATTTTATTAACCCTGATGTTGGGAGCCGGTTCTGTAAGCGCGTTTTTGGGATTTAATCTGGGGAGTTCAGCACTCAAAGGTATCACCACACCAGATGGTCGTCCCGCAACCAAATTTGCTAGCAATAAGACAAATAATCCCCAACAGACAGGGGTAACGCTATTAAAAGAGCAAGAGATCCTGAAAATTGTCAAGGCGCGAATTGAGGGTAAGACCAAGGCTGCTAGATCAGAAAACTTAGAGGAAGATGATGAAGAGACTAATAGCAGCAAGCAAAAACCAGAGGAAAAACCTCCAGAAGTAACTGAAGAAAAACTTCAGCCTGGTTTCCCGATTACCGCCCAGAGTGAAGGCGTAACCCTTTCTGTACAATCTGCTCGCTACTCTGGCGGTGATTTACTACTGAAAGTAAAAATGCAGAACAAAGGTACTGATTCTGTGCGCTTTCTGTATAGTTTTTTGGATGTCACCGATGACAAAGGGCGAACTCTAAGCGCTAGTACAGAAGGTTTGCCAGCAGAATTGCCTTTAAATGGGCCAACATTTTCAGGTACAGTGAGTATTCCCACAGCTTTACTAGATGATGTGAAGAAGGTATCACTGGCTCTAACTGATTATCCTGCTCAAAAATTGAAGCTAGAGGTATCCGATATTCCTATAGATAGGTAGGAGGAGTCTGGGGACTGGGGATTGGGGACTGGGTACTGGGGACTGGGTATTGG
>NZ_JADEXR010000102.1 GCF_015206995.1 aff. Roholtiella sp. LEGE 12411
GGAATGGGGAATGGGGAATGGGGAATCAGTAAACCAAAAAGTTTTTTAGAAGTGTTACCACCTGGACATTTCAGCTAAAACCAGGGATCTCACAGAACTCACAAAACAACGTTAAATTGAGAATTTCAGACGATACCCCTAGCTACCTTCAAGCGAGCGATCGCTTGATCCCTCTAAAAGCAATGGTGAATACTCCAGATCCACAATGGCTGAAACCCTTGTTTTTACGTTGATTTTGAAAAGTTTGTGGTTTACTGGGAATGGGGATATTCTCGCGCTTAGGCTGTCCCAGATCAAGAGTCAAAAGTCCAAGCTAGCCTTTGACTATGGACTTTCGACTCTTGACAACCTCAGTGCGAAATATACAAGTTTATTTGCATAACAGCCTAGGAACAAGATAACGTCAAAATTTGCGATTTTTAAGTTGACACGTATGCTTGCAGTAGTGCTACTACAAACCTCCCAATAATCAATTTACGTTTGACAAAATAATACTATTGGTACGTGGTTAAAAATAAAAATGCTTTTTTTGGTTTTTTATACTTAGATACGTGATTAATCACGTCTATCTAGGAGAAGTTATGTCCGCCACAAGGGCTAACAAATTTTAGTACACTAAGTTTCCTGTACCACGCAACTGACGCAAGGAATTTATACAGTATGGACAGTCACATTTAAACAACTTAATTGCAGCATCGCTTTCCTCTTCAGTAAAGTTTAACATAGCAACATTTTCATCTGATACTGACGTGGTAATGGTTGAGGAACGTGTAGAGGAATACGCTTGCTTTCTCTCTGAATCTCGAATGCAGACAAAATCTGTTCCACCATGTGGATTAGTGATACAGGTACGACCGTCTTGTGTATGCATTAATCGCTGAGTAATACTAGCGTGGGCAGGATTAAATATTGCCAATGTAGACATCAGCGATACAAAAATTGAGGAAGTGGAAAACAAATTAAGTACTAATTTTCTGTTCATCGGTTTCCTTGAGAAAATTGCCTACTAGCTTAAGGTATTCGATTCACTTTCAAAGTTCAAGTGAATTTTTCCTAAGAATAGCTAGCTTGACACTTGCTACTCAATAAAGTTCCATATCTGCCCAGCTTGATCACAAATTAGGATGATTAAACCAATTCGCAATTCGCAATTACGTTTTGTAATGGGGATTTAACCCCAACACAAAACTTACCGATTACAGAACCGGGGGACTTAAACCCGCGGAACTTGTTAAAGCTTGCCCATCTAAATAAACTTGTTAAAGACAAATGTGACCATTTTGAATTGCTTACTACTAAAGCTGTTGCAGGAGGACTTGTGTCAATATTTATCGGTTAAGCCCAAAGTAAAGTAAACTAGGCGAAATTTTGCGTCGCAAAACTAACTACTGCTGAACCTGCTGAATGAGAGTTTGTGTTTGTTGATAACTTTGGATATTGCCTTGCTGACGAAAGAGGGTTGCAGCTTGCTGAAGATCCGCAACAGCGCTTTTACTATCTCCCAAAGCATATTGGGCCATTCCTCGGCTTCCGTAAGCATCAGCTAGATTGGGATTGATGCTTATTGCCTGGTTAAAGTCTTTGATAGCTGCTTGTGAATTTCTCTGTTTAAAATAGGCAAGTCCCCGGTTATAGTAGCCATCTGTAAACTTTGGATCAATTTTTATTGTCTGGTTAAAATCTGCGATCGCTTTCGGGATATTTCCCAGTTCTGCATGAACAGTTCCACGACTGTTATATGCATCCGCATGGTTGGGATTTAGTTGCAGTGCTTGGTTAAAGTCTGCAATCGCTGCTTGAAAGTCTCCTATTTGAGATTTAGCTAGACCTCGGAGGCAGAAACCCTCGTAAAATTGAGGATTAAGTTGTACTACTTGGTTAAAATCTGCGATCGCTCCGTTAAAGTTACCTTGTTCAAGCTTTTGCACACCCTGGTTATAGTATTCTTGAAAATTCATCTGATTGATGCGCGTTTGTGGTGCTTGTGCATAAACAACAGCAGGTATCCCACCCAGTACGCTTGTTATTCCCATGATGGCGATTGTTCGCTTGATATGGTTCATAACTTAACCTCTTCAAACTTGCAGCATTATGATCATTCTAACTATGAACTTACAGACAGCCAGCCGAAAATAGTTTGCAATAATAGCCAAGCATTTAAACTGGCGATCGCGATCGCGACTAACCAAGATAAAATCTTCAACCATAAAGGATTAACAAACTCGCCCATTAAACGGCGATCACTTGTAAATATCACCAACGGCACTACGGCAAACGATAACTGTAAACTCAATATCACTTGACTGAAAATTAATAAGCCACCTGTACTTTTTTCTCCCAACAATATAATTGAAATTAATGCTGGGACAATCGCAATTAGCCTAGTTACTAATCTACGTAACCAAGGTTTGAGACGCAGATTTAAAAAGCCTTCCATGACAATTTGCCCTGCTAAGGTTGCGGTGAGAGTTGAACTTTGTCCCGAAGCAAGTAATGCCAATCCAAAAATGGCGCTAGCAGCATTGACACCCAATAAAGGAGAGAGCAATTTATAAGCATCTTGAATTTCTGCTACATTTTGATAGCCAGAAAAATGAAAAGTGGCAGCAGCAACAATCAAAATTGCTGAGTTGATGAATAATGCGAAACATAAAGCAACTGTGGAATCAATTGTACAGAATTTAATGGCTTCCCATTTTTTTTCTGATGTTGGTTGCCAATCTCTTGTCTGCACGATTGATGAGTGCAAATATAAGTTGTGTGGCATTACCGTTGCACCTAAAATGCCAATAGCAATGTAAAGCATTTCTGGGTTTTGTATAATTTCTATTTTGGGAACATAACCTAATAAAACTCCACCCATATCAGGACGCGAAAAAATGATTTCTGCTCCAAAGCAAATACCCACAGTTGCTACTAACATAATTACCAAAGCTTCTGTATAGCGAAAGCCTTTATTTTGTAACATTAGCAACATAATTACATCTAGCGCCGTGATGCACACACCCCAACTCAGGGGAATACCAAAAAGCAGTTGCAGTGCGATCGCACTTCCTAGAACTTCTGCTAAATCACAAGCTGCGATCGCTATCTCACACAGTAGCCATAACCCGAAGTTTACACGTGGACTGAAGTAGTCTCGACAAGCTTGTGCTAAATCTCGCCCTGTGGCCACCCCCAACCGCACACACAGCGATTGCATTAAAATCGCCATCAAGTTGGAAAGCATAATCACCGTTAGCAGTGCATAACCGAATTGAGCACCTCCAGCCAAATCAGTTGCCCAGTTACCAGGATCCATGTATCCCACTGATACAAGATATCCTGGCCCTGCATAAGCCAGCATCTTACGCCAGATGCTTTTGGTGTCAGGAACCCTAATACTACGATGGACTTCAGGTAAGCTGGGCTTCCTATCCGTATTTTTTGGAAAAGGCATTTGTTTAACTATAGAGTTTTCATAATTTACTCATAATTCTATAAAAAACTGACAAATATCGCTACAGTTGCAAGTGACTAAATCTGCATTTTTACTAAAAATCAGTTGTTAAATAAACAATGAATCTAAATTTGATTTTTCAGTGATAGAGATTATCGTTATTAAAATAGACTTGTAAAAACTTATTTTTTATATTACATTTGAACCGAAGCTCATATATCAAATAAACTACTGTCTTCAACAAAAATGAAATTAAAATCACATTCAGAATCTTCCAATTGTTGCGGATGTGAACATGATCACCATGAGAATCATAACCATGATCATAATCACGACCATAGCGGAGAATTCAATCTGAAAAATGAAATAATTCCTATAGTTTTAATTTTAAGTTTGTATTTACCTGGTGTAATTTTTGAAAGCCAGTTACACAATACACTCTATTCTATAGGTGAATATTTGCTTTTCATCCCTGCTTATCTCCTGAGTGGATGGAGTGTTTTAAAAACTGCTGGACGCAATATACTTCGAGGCAGAGTATTTGATGAAACATTTTTGATGACTGTAGCTACATTAGGGGCGATCGCAATTCATAAATTACCCGAAGCTGTCGGAGTAATGTTATTTTACAAAATCGGCGAATTATTTCAAGATATTGCCGTCAATCGTTCTCGTAATTCCATCAAAGCACTTTTAGAAGTACGCCCAAATTATGCCAATATCCAGATAGAGGGAGAGCTAAAGAAAGTATCACCAGAAACAGTCAATATTGGGGACATTATCATTGTAAAGCCAGGGGAAAAGATTCCCTTAGATGGTGAAATTATAGAAGGTAAGTCACAAGTTGATACATCTGCATTAACTGGAGAATCTGTACCACGGACAGTGAGGCTGGGAGAACCCGTGTTGGCTGGAATGCTCAACAAAATGGGTGTTTTGACAATTAAAGTCACAAAACTTTTTGACGAGTCTTCCATTGCCAAGATTTTAGATTTAGTGCAAAATGCTAGAAGCAAAAAAGCAGAAACAGAGAAGTTTATTACTAAGTTTGCTCGATATTACACGCCAATAGTAGTTTTTGCATCTTTAGCAGTTGCAATTCTACCTCCTTTATTCATTCCTGGGGCAACTTCTTCAGAATGGGTTTATCGTGCCCTGATCCTATTAGTTATTTCCTGCCCATGTGGATTAGTGATCAGTATCCCGTTGGGTTACTTTGGGGGTATTGGAGGTGCAGCTAAACGCGGTATTTTTGTCAAAGGCTCTACTTTTTTGGATGCTTTAAGTACAGTAAAAACAGTAGTTTTTGATAAAACTGGAACATTGACCAAAGGTGTATTTAAAGTAGTAGAAATTGCGCCAATCAATGGTTTTACTAAGCAAGGTTTGCTACAATTAGCTGCCAAAGTCGAGTCACAATCAAATCACCCCATTGCTCAATCTATTCGTGATGCTTATGGAAAAAAAATAGATGCATTTGAAGTGAGAGATTATGAGGAGATTGCAGGTTATGGAATTAGAGCTAAGGTAGAGAATCAGGTAGTTATAGCGGGAAGCGATCGCTTATTACACAGAGAGAATATTGCTCATGATAACTACCAGATAGAAGGAACAGTCGTTCATTTAGCAGTTGATCATATTTACGCTGGATATATTGTGATTGCTGATGAGTTGAAGGAAGATGCTAGACAAGCTATTCAAGCACTCAAGCAAATGGGTGTAGAAAAAACAGTAATGTTAACAGGAGATAATCAAGCGATCGCCTCCCGGATTGCTCAACAGATTGGCATAGATTCCTATCAAGCAGAGTTATTACCAGAAGAAAAAGTCAGCGCTATTGAGAAGATACTCAGCACAGCCGGAAAGCATGGTAAAGTTGCCTTTATTGGAGATGGCATTAATGATGCGCCAGTAATTGCTAGAGCCGATGTTGGTATGGCAATGGGCGGCTTAGGCTCAGATGCGGCAATAGAAACTGCTGATATTGTAATCATGACTGATGCACCGTCAAAAGTGGCCCAAGCAATACAAATTGCGAGAAAAACGCGTAAAATTGTTTGGCAAAATATTGGTTTTGCTTTAGCAATCAAAGGTGTATTTATTGGGTTGGGTATTTTAGGTGTGGCGACAATGTGGGAAGCTGTTTTTGCCGATGTTGGCGTAGCTTTGCTAGCAATTTTTAACGCAACCAGGGTAATGAAATAATTAAAGACATTGCATTGCAATCTATAGAGACGTTGCATTGCAACGTCTCTACTTGATATTGGTTACATAAATTGCAACAATACCAGCTTTAAGTTTTCCGTCGGCGATACTTAGGTTAACTTCATCCATCTATGGGTAGATTATGCACGCCTCAACTCAATTACCAGGCAAATCAGCTTTATTGGTGAGTGCGCTACTGGGAGGGTTAATTTTCACCAGTTGTGCTTCTGCTCCTCAACTGTCAAATCAGGTATCATCTGGAATTGTAGCCGACCAAGCTGCACCAAGTGCTAAAAATCTCGCTCAAAAGACCGAAGTACCGATACCTCGTGCGCTTCCCCAACTGATTAAAAAGGCAGCAATGACTGTGATTGTGAACTCTGTAGATCAGAGTATCGATGCTGTCTCGCAAATTATTAATAAGCAACAAGGGGATTTAATCGGGTTAAAAGAACAACAGCCAACAAAGGAAAGCACGCGACACACTGCATTAATACAGATACGAGTACCCCAGAACCTATTAGAACCATCTCTAGATGAATTGGCTAAATTAGGCACATTAAAAAGTCGTAATATCACTGCCGAAGATGTAGGCGATCGCTTAGTAGATTTACAAGCCAGATTAACTAACCTGCAAAAAACTGAAGCCAATTTGCAAAAAATTATGGATCGATCTGGTTCTATAAAAGATGTGCTAAGTGTTGCCCAGGAACTTAGTAATGTTCGGCAATCCATAGAGCAAATTGATGCCCAACTGAAAAACTTACAAAATCAAGTTGCTTATTCAACTATTACTCTGAACCTAGAAGCAGCAACTTCTAGCACTAGTCCACAGCGTGCATTAGGCGAGCAAATTCAGGAAACTTGGAACAACTCCACCTACTCCTTAAGTGTGTTTACAGTTCGCTTACTGAAATTGGGTATTTGGTTAATGGTGTACAGTCCTTATATATTGATTTTAGCTGCTGGTGTCTATGGCTTTACCCGTTGGCGGCGTCATGCAGCACATTTGACACAAACATCAGAATCAGCTAATTCTGATTGATTACCCAGCTTATACCATTTTGGATTTGAGATTTTGCCCAAAGATTTGAGGCGATCGCCAGCCTCATTATACTTGCTTTTTACCACCTACACTATATAGATAGACTTGCTGTCAAGAAAGCACAATAACATGGCTAAGTCTCATAAATTCCAGCTTGATAGGAAAGATAAACCAACAGAACTGCTGTTTGGTCTGGGCACTTCCATCCTCCTGCATTTTATTCTGTTTATTGCAGCCAATTATTGGCTGAAATCTGTTGCATCTGAGCAAAGGCAAGCGTTTTCTCAAGCAATTCCCATTGAGTACGTTGAAGTTCCTCCTGATAAAACTAAAACGCCGAAAGAAACCTCAAAACGGGCTGCTAATAATTCTGTTGGAAAAGGGGAAGTTTCAAAACCTAATAACTTCAGTGCTCCCAAACCAACAAAGTCATCCTCACCAAAATTGACAGGCTCCACAGCAGTATCACCAAATCGATATTCTCAAAAACTGCAATCCACACCACCAGTAGTTACTCCTGCAAGGACACCAGCAAAACTTCAACCTCAAAAACTTGCGGTTGCTCCTACCACGCCACCTGTGATTACTCCTGCGAGGATACAGCCAAAACTTGAATCTCGCAAACTTGCGGTTACTCCGACCACACCACCAGTAGTTACTCCTGCAAGGACACAACCAAAACTTCAACCTCAAAAACTTGCGGTTACTCCTACCACGCCACCATTGGTTACTCCTGCGAGAACACAGCCAAAACTTGAATCTCGCAAACTTGCGGTTGCTCCTACCACGCCACCTGTGATTACTCCTGCGACACCAGCAAAACTTCAACCTCAAAAACTTGCGGTTGCTCCGACCACACCACCTGTGATTACTCCTGCGAGGACACAACCAAAACTTCAACCTCAAAAACTTGCGGTTGCTCCGACCACGCCACCTGTAGCAAATCCCGCACCTGAGCAGTTAGAAACTAGCGCTACCCCGCAAAAACCATCTCAAGTTAAGCCTGCTCAAAAATCGGGTGCAGCAAGCCGCTTGGGTGGCCCGGTTAGTGTATCTAGTCGTGATTTTGGTGGTAATTATTTTGCAGCCTCATCTAATTCCAATCGCTTCAATCCAGATTTTAATGGCATTGATGCCCGTCAAGATACAAACTTAGGCCCTTACCTCAAAGAATTACAGCGACAAGTAAGGCAGCAATGGATACCTGAACTTACGCAATCTTCCCGGCGGTCAGTGCTTCACTTCACTGTTAGCCGTTCAGGTCAGCTGAGTAATCTCCAGATCGCCCGAACTTCTGGATTTAGCGTTACCGATGAAGCGGCGGTTAGTGCTGTCAAGCGAGCTGCACCCTTTATACCTTTACCCACAACTTATAGAGGGAATAATATCTCTATTGAATTTACGTTTGTTATCAACGTTGATGGCGAACTAGATATACAAGGTAGTGGGCAAAACTAATGTTATGCCGATTCAATTTAATGATTGCAACAAATCTTTTGGTGGAGACGTTGTTCCCGTGGAGTGGAGACGTTGCAATGCAACGTCTCTACATCTACTTCTTTCATGGGCAAAAGTGCCCCTACCCGTGTACCTCATTCAAATGAGAATCGCTATAGTAGCAATGAATACGTTTTTTAGAAACATGGTCAGTTTACACCTGATTTAAATATCTGAATACTCAGGTATATAAAAATGACGGATTTACTAGTCATAAAGAGATTAATTACTCGTGATGAATGTCTTAGTCATTTTTAATAGTAAATGGCAAATTTTAGAAAATATCTGCCGGGTCTGCTGAGTCCAATTTACGCATTGCGATCGCCCCAGAAATTAAACACATAATAATCGTCAGTATTAAAACTTGAATTACGCGCTCATAAGTCATAAATAGCGGTAGCTTTGTCGCATTCCGCGTCAACTCATACATTCCAAAAGAAATCAAACAACCAGGAATATAACCGAGTACAGCTAATATCAATGCTTGTTGAAATACAACAGACAATAAGTAGATATTGCGAAACCCCATTGCTTTGAGTGTGGCGTATTCGGCAATGTGATCCATAACATCACTGTAAATAATTTGATAAACAATAATCACACCAACTATAAATCCGATTGTGACACCCAGAGAGAAAATAAAACCGATCGCGCCATTTTCTTGCCAATATTTCTTTTCAAAATCAATAAATTCTTGGCGGGTGAGAACTTTTACATCATCGGGGAGGTAAGACTGCAACGCTTTAACTACTGCATTGCTATCACTACCAGGTTTGAGCTTAATTAGCCCAAGATTAACTTTACCAGCTTGCTGTGTTGAAAAGATTCGCAAGAAGTTTTGGTCACTAGTAATCACACTTGCATTGGCAACAAAGGATGCACCAACCTCATACAATCCACGAATTGTAACTTTACGTCCTTGCAGTTCTGTTATTACAAGTTTTCCTTCAGCTATTTGAGCGATCGCAGTTTGATATTTACCGTTAGCATTACGATCAAATAACAACGTATCTGGATACTTAATAAGATCCAAACTTTCATTAACTCCCGATAAGTTGAATGCAGGTTTTTCTGGGTTGAAGCCTATAATCAGAATTGATTCATCAAGCTTAGTTTCGAGACTTTTCCAAACTCCTAAGCGGACATAAAGGGGATTGAATGACTCAACCTCTGACAAATTAGCAGCTTGAAACAAACGACGCCGAGGGAAAGAACTGAGAAGTCCCAGATTCTGAGCTTGGCGACTAATTACTACTAAATCTGTTTGCAGGAGTACATGAAAGCGGGTATTGCTGTCATATAAAGCCGACTGAAAGCCTAACTGCATCAATATGAGAAAGTTAGCAAAAGTAATTCCACAAAGAGCAACAATAAAACGTCCCTTTTGCTTCATTAGTTGTAGCCAAGCCAATGGAATATTGCGTTTAAACATAATAATCACAAATGGGGAAGAAACTCTTAGATGTTGTTTCAAAAGTCTAATTTATTCAGGACTTACGCAAGTGTCACAAAAATCTCAATTTTTTGTTTGTAGTGAGGACTAAAGTCCTTACTACGAACTTAAAATAATATGCCAGTTGCGTAAGTCATGTTATTACTAGCCCTGGCGACTAGAAGTCGCGTACCAGGTGCTTCTCCTGTGGTCGCCGCTGCGCGAACAAGTCGGCGAAGCTGCCCAACGCACTGGCTTTAATTTTTTGTTAGTCCACGAAGGTGGACTTTGTTTGTGTAGTAGCGAATTCTATTCGCCTAATACTTTTCAAACATTCTCTTAACTCCTTCATAAATCAATCTCGACATTGACCTGAAGGTTTGTAAAGCGAGTCAGTTGTTTACTAGCGGCTTCGTTCAAACGAATTTTGACCTCAATTACTCTGGCATCTGTTGCTGCTGTAGGATCGCTATCCAGTACATCTTTCTTAGCTACTGTTAGACCAAGCCGATCAACTGTACCTCTTAACTGGCCGGAAAAGGCATTGCTAGGACTGGTAATACTGGCAGTTTGACCTAGGCGAATCTTAGCAATATCACTTTCGTAGATCTCTGCTACGACGTACATTTGGTCAGTTTGACCAAGTTCCACAATTCCCTCATTACCTATTGTTTCTCCGGGATGAGCTTGAATCCGCAGAATTTGACCGGCTTTGGGTGCGCGGATGTATGCCAATTCGAGTTCGGTGCGAATCTTCTCAACTGTAGCAACCGCGCTGTCTATCTCTGCTTGTGCGGTTGCGACATCTGTAGGGCGCACTTCTGCTGTTTTGTTTAAGGTAGCTTTGGCTTCTTGAATCTGTGCAGTGAGTGTGCGTTTAATTCGTTCTAAGCCGGCTTTGGCACTATTTAATTGCTCTTGGGCGGTTGTTAGAGCCAATCTGCGACTATCTAGCGCTGATGCTGCGATCGCTCCCTCATTGTACAGCGTTTGATTACGGCGAAATTCTATCTCTGCATTCTGCCACTCTGCTTCCAGGCGAGCGATGGTGGCTTGCTGGGTTTGGATTTCACCATCTAATTGAGCTTGAAGATTTCTCACAGTCGCTTGTATGGCTGCTAGTTCACCTTGTTTTGCCCCTGCTTTTACCTGAGCAAGACGAAATTGGGCAACTTGAACTTGCTTTTGAGATTCTACCAAGTTAGCTTGCAGGCGATCGCGATTATCCAAAATAGCAATGATTTGTTGCGATCTTACCTTTTTGCCTTCATCAACTAACAGTTCAGCCACACGGCTACCACTACCAAAGCTGGGATTAGTAGGAGCAGAAATCTTAATCACATCACCTGCTGGCTCCAATCTTCCCAGTGCATTAACTTTTGGCGCAACTGGCTGGCTAAGTTGTGAAGTGACTGCTGGATGTTTCGCCGCGGCTGATAGACGAGCTAAATATAATACTCCTACACCTATCCCCACCATACAAGCAATACCCAAAATGACTAACCAATGAAAATTTGGTGGAAATAAAGACCGTTTACTAATTTCCTCAGAATCTTGCAACATATTCCTCCAATGACTTATACTCCTCACCTTCTTGTCTGCGCGTGAGCAAGATAAAAAATCTAATATTTAATGGGATTCAATATAAGCACGATTCACATTTGTCTGTGCAACCTGTTCATATTTAAAAAAACCAGGGTTAAGTATCCCATGCGGGTCATATTTGCTCTTGATTTCATTGACTTTAGACCAATAATCACCAAATTGGAGTCTCCATTGTGGAAGCTCAAATTCTACCCAAGTAGCCATATATCTTTTACCACCCATTTGTAAAGCAAGGTTAGTGAGTAAATTTAATTGCTCTATAACAGGTCTAACTTGAGCTTTGGGAACAGTGGGATACATGCCAAACCCAACAATCAAATCATCATCGGGTAAAGGAAACATGGGCATTTTATTATTGCGCGAAAGTAGACAAAAGGAGCCTACAGGTATAGTCCGAAAGTCGATGAAAGAAGGTATACGTTGTAGAGCAATATCGATATATTCTTTTGCTTTTGATGCTGGCAAAAGAACGTCTATCCAAGAGTTAGCCTGATTTGTAGGATGAGATACTTGTGCTATTGGTTGAATGAACTTATCAAAAGTAAGGTCTTCAGTGTAAATATGACGATAAAAACTTAAATTAGATAGTAATTTTTCTGCATTTATATCATTTAAAGAATCAACTTCTAGGGTAATTTGCATCCTATAAAACCACTGGATTAGGGGTTTTATCTTATTTTCACTTCCCCTAGATAATCCTAATAAGCATGGAGAGAACAGAGATACTAATCCATCCACAAGCCCTTCTGATATTAGAAAATGTTCATCATTTAAGAGAAGATTTAAATCGTCATAGCAAAGAAAATAGCTGCGAGTGAGAGGGCGATATTTTCTGAGTTTATTTTGTACCTTGGTCATAATACCAAACTGACCATAACCACAAAGAACGTGATAGAAAAGCTCGCTATTTTTTTCTGGCGTACACCAAACAATATCTCCTGTTCCGGTTACAACTTCTAAACCCAGACAATTATCAGCTTGAGAGCCATAGCGAAAAGAACTCAAACCTAAACCGCCAGCAGAGAGAGTTCCTCCTAATGTAACCTCAAAGTTATTTGTCAGAACAGGAGGAATCACGCCATGCGGTATCGAAGTATCAACAATTTGCTTCCAAGTAACACCAACATCAGATGTGAAACAAAGTTCATCCGGACAAAAATCATAAATTTGATTGAGATTCCTCATATCTAAGAGGATTCCATCTTGGTTTAAAGATTGACCACTTAAAGAATGTCCCGCAGCCCGTGACGAAATAGTTAACTCTTGCGCGACAGCATATTTAATGGCTTTAGAAACATCATTAGAATTTTGAGGGCGAACAACAATTTGAGGTTGTTTTTGAACAATACCACCAAAATCCTGAGAAACTGCTTCTAATTCTTCTTTTGTATTGCTAACTTCACCGTCGATAATATGCTTTAAATCTGAGAAAATACTTTTCATAAAAACAATCTTGAAAATTTTGATTTAACAAAACTCATGCAAAAAGTTTAATTATTGACTAATGAATATGGCTAGCGATCGCCATCAATTTGTACTTGACAAAACTCACCATTGAAAGTTAGTTTTGTCGCCTCAGTTTGAGCATCTTGATACCAATATTTATTAAATTAGGAACTAGTCCTACTAGACTGAGAACACGGTTTAATAATTGAGTAAAAACGCTTTGCATTTGTGTAGTTGACGCTATAGCTTTGTTTGCAGGTCTTTCATACTTAAATACACAAACACAATCACCTTCTGCTTGTTTACTAAGAATTACAGCCTTGATACCGGGGAAAGCTCTTTTCGTTGCTTCTTGTTCCATCTCACAGAAGACACGACACGGCTGCTCAAAACCATATTCTTTAGCGATAGATAAAACTGGACAAACCCTTTGAATTTCTAATGCTGCATCTGTTCCATTCTGAGAAATATCTACTACTTCCATAACGAAGCCCATCAGTCCTAGCAAGGGAGACGCTTTCTTGAAACCTTGAGCTAGGGTGTTGTTATCAATGAAAGTACCCATTAACGCTTTCTGTTGTTCAGGATATTTTTCCATCATCTTTTCAAAAGCGGCTTCGTCTCCTATTTTTTCTACCAGCTTTTTGTATCTTTTGAATCTATTTTTGAACAATTTCATGGCTTTAGATTCATCAAGGTTGATGATATCTTCCATGCGGAGGTTGCCTGTAATTAAGTCACTTTCCATTCTGATTACTCTGTTTTATAACACTCTTCATCACCAACAAATAATGTTTTAGCCTCAATTTTATCTGCTGGCATAAAAGCACAACCAAATTATCCAAACAAGCATATATCTACAAACATTAAGGCAAGATAATGCAATGTCTATTTCGAGTTTGCTTGTGATATCTCTGCGCCCTCTCGTTTTTTCAAGAAAAAAGTTTTTTGCTGTTTCTTGTAAAGGCTGTTTATAGGTTTCAGAGCGATTTTTCAATGCAATCTTAGCTTTTGATTGCCTCACATCCACCAATTTTATTTTTCTCATCTTAGCAATGCCTATCCTGTTTTCTTTGCTTTAGGTGATTAGAAATTCTCAATAACTATTAGTATCGAGTAATTTATAACCAATCTCTAGGATTTTTCAGCACTTCTCTTAGCATTGCTTCTTGACTACCTGGAACAGGTTGGTCGTCATATTCCCAACTAGCAGCAGGAGGCATACAATTAAATACACTCTGCTGCTTAACCATACCGCTTGCCAGACCAAAACGGATACCGCGATCGCACGACAAAATAAATTCCACATAACGCCCACGTACAAGACGTTGCCAATACTTATTCTCTTCTGTAAAGGTCATATCCTTGCGTCTTTCTACAATTGGCATATAGGCGGGAATAAAAGCCTCTGCACAATGCGTTACTAAGGAAAGGAGTTCTTGTGAATTCCCCTGATTTAGATGGTCGAAGAAAATTCCACCAATACCTCTACTTTCACCACGATGGGGTATGTGGAAATATTCGTCACACCACTTTTTAAAGCGAGGGTAATAGGAGGAATCATGCTGATCGCAAACCTCTTTATGCACCTGATGAAAATGAACTGCATCTTCCTCGAAAAAATAGGCCGGTGTAAGATCTGCTCCGCCGCCAAACCACCAATAAACAGGTTGAGTATCATTATTAATCTGGAAATAGCGGTAGTTGACATGAGCAGTAGGTGTCATCGGATTGTGGGGATGAATAACAAAGCTAGAACCTGTGGCGAAAAAGCGGCTCCCTTTGTCACTAGTCATTCGATCTGCTATTCCTGTAGCAACCGCACCTGATTGCTGAAAAGACGTTCCAGGAGGCAATTCACCCTCTATGGCTACATAATTGACTCCCACCTTTTCAAAGACATTCCCATTGTGCAGAGCACGGTCAATATATACAGCATCCTCACTACTTTCGCCAATATTCCAAATACCGTTTTTGTCGCGATTCCAAGACTGTTCGAGGAACTTTTTACCATCTACCGCCTCAAGAACTTGACAGGTATTTTCAAACATCTGTCTGAAAATTTTATCGGCTACTTCGCGCATTATTGGCTGTTGTGTCACTGATTTTTCTAGGACATTGGTCATGCTTATCTCCTCACTATTGATTAAGTCTTGTTTTGTCATTGATTATCGAGTTAAGAACTGTCCAAGAATAAATATTTCCTTATTGGCGTGTTGGTAGTTTAGAGAGTATCCACAATTTCATTTGAATAAATTACAAGATGATTTCAGTTAGGTAATGACTTCATTTATAGCTTGCTTACCGCAAAGTACGAGTTCCGAAGATTCTGCAATCGGGTAGCTCTGACTATCGACGTTCGACCTAGAGGATTGTGTTAAGTTTTTTTGGAGAAGCTGACGAAAGGTAATATCTAAAGCATCAGCAGCAACATGAAGTTCTTCTGATATTTTGGGAATTGGTTGATAGCCTAAAGTTGCAACGACTACCGTATCTTCTTGAGCAAGTTTGTGGTCAATCTTTCTAAAAAAACCGTCTAGCCAAGGTAAGGGCAAAATGTTGCGATACAAAACGCGTTTAACAACAGTAGTATTGTCATCAATAGGAAGATGGGCAACTAAAATACCGAACTTGATATCAAAGCTATTATCTCTACCTATACTAATTTCCGCTAGAGTAACATTAGGCAGAAATAAGCTCAATTTTGTTTTTAGCTCTGGGCGTCCACCTAGTAAAAAGTTTAAAAAACTTTTGGAGCTACCTAATGATTCATAATTCACTTTAGCAACTGCACCCCAATCGTATTTATCGACTTTATACTTAATAGTTTTATTTATGGGAATTCTTTGACCAAAAGATTTTCTATGAACTGCAATGACATGGGTAAAGTCTAGATTAGCTTCCATAAGGCGAGCGTAATTAGCATTATCTATACCCTCGTCATAAACAGGACGCATAGTCGAAACCATGTATTCTGGGAAAATGGGCAAGGGAGGCCGTTTCTCTTCTGGCAAATCACCATAAAACAACCAGATAAAACCATATTTTTCCTGCACTGGATAGCTGTCTACACTAGCTCTTTTGGGGATAGGTATTGTGGGTGCATTGGAAGGGATTTCAACACATTGTCCATCAGCTTGAAATTTCCATCCATGATAAGGACAACGGATACAGTCGTCTTCAATCCAGCCTAGAGAAAAGGCCGCGCCGCGATGAGGACACTGATCTTTCAGAGCTACGACTTGTCCTTGAGAGTTACGGTAGAGGACAAATCTTTGATTTAACATCACAACTTGCTTGGGCTTGTTGGTAACGGCTGAACTAAATTCACAAGCATACCAAAAGTTTTTCAAAGTATTCATTTTATATTATTTTTTGAAAAAAAAATAAAGGCTCAAGCAAAAGATATGGTTAAAGCTCCCGTAACTATACGAAAACTATCTCTGTAAAAAACGACCTGTATGAGATATAAATCTATTTAATTAAGGAGGCGTAAGAAAGTCTTGTTTGCTCTCGGTTAGAGTTGTTTGATTCGCTCTGATTAAGTTTTAAACCCCAGCCCATAGACAAATATTTTTGACGAAGCTTGCGATAAGCAAGGGTCAAGGCATCAGCAGGAACATGGACTTCTGTTAATAAAGTATCAGGGATGGATTTGGGGTATTGTGACTCGGTTACTACCCTATCTTCTAAACCAACTTTATGGTGAAACTTCACGAATAAGCTATCTGCCCAAGAGTAGGTAAAAAAATTGCGAAACTGAATTCGTTTACTAATGGTCGTGTTGTCATCAACAGGAATGTGGATAGCGTAATTGATCATTTTGCCACGACCAAAGTCACTCTCAATTTTAGTTATGTTAGGGAGATAGAAACTAGTTTTTGCATTTAACTGTGTGCGTGCTGGACGAAAAAAGGATTTAAATACACCATTTTTAGGCTTAGTGTAATTTTTGTATGTGATTTTGGCACTAATGCCCCAATTTTCATCTTGAATCATATAGTCTTCAACTCTTGGATCTTGTGCAAATCCCGCCCCAAAAGAATTCGCATGAACTGCATACAAATGGGCTGGATCAAGAGCGTTTTCTATGACTCTAGTGTAGTTAGCTTTCATCTCATACTCTAAGTAAATAGGATGCATAGTCGAGTCTTCATATTCTGGCAAGGGAGGAATTGGTGGGCGTTCTTCTTCTGGTAAATCTCCATAAAACAGCCAGACAAAACCATATTTTTCCTGCACTGGGTAACTGTTGATGTAACCTTTTTTAGGTATGGGCATTCCAATTCCATTGGAAGGAATTTCAATGCATTGCCCATCAGCTTGAAATTTCCATCCATGATAGGGACAGCGAATACAGTCGTCTTCTAGCCAGCCCATAGACAACGCAGCACCACGATGAGAACACTGGTCTTTTAGCACCACAACTTGCCCTTGAGAATTGCGGTAGAGAACAAATCTCTGATTTAACATCACAATTTGCTTGGGCTTGTTGGTAACAGCTACGCCGAATTCACATGCATACCAGAAGTTTTTTAGCACACCTAAGCTCCTACTATCCTAGAAAATTTGATGAATTTAAAGTAACTATTTCCAGTGTGTTGCTTAGTTCAACCGTTACATTCATCCCAGCCATCACCAAAAGCTATCATGAGCCATAATTTGGTTCCATGTTTGTCATAAGTATTGTTTTCAGTCTAATTCAGCCAACTAAAGCCAATTTTGGCTTTGTTCGCTTATCTGATATTTAATTGCCCACACAGACACTTTCTGGCGTCTATTGCCTTTGTTGTGTGTCTTTCTTTAGGCATAGGTGATAGCATATCAGTGTACTAGTGCATTAGTCAACTAATGTATAATTTTGCTCTATTAACCATTGCACCAATAAACTAGTGAATAGGTTCATTAGTTGGGGTATAGTGTGGCACAAGGAGAAGCTTCAATTAGGGTTTACCTGTCACCTGAAACCAAAGACAGGTTTAAAACAGTTTGCTTTTTCAAGGGATTGAATATGTCTGACGTTACAGCTGAACTTATTGAAGATTGGTTAACTAAAAATGATCTGGATTTACCGACTTCACAGAAAAATGTCCCTTCATCTAAAAGCAAAAAGAGCGAAGGGTTAGGATAACGAGGAACAACTAAACCGCCCAGCAATCCAACACTCCAGTGATTTTCCAACTAGCAGCAAGGCGGTAATAGAGGAATGAAATATAAGTAATCGTAATAAGTATGTAATTTTAAAGATAGCTATGTTTATAGACAAACGGTTGCCTTGTGTCCTTTGGCCATAAGGGAGAGGCGCAAGGTTTTGCGCCTCTGGGCAATTCTATCGCTCTCCTATTCAGCCAATAATCCAGGACTTACGCAACTGGCACAGTGCGATCGCCATTTTATAGTATTTATGTACTACACAAAGGTAGTTTGTTTATGCTACTAATTGAAGTGCGGAATGTGGGTTTCAGCTTGACCCACATTTGGTATTTCTTGTCACTGACACTCCACTCCGGGATATAGCACAGTCGATTCAGGTGATTCCGTGGAAGGTGATTGAAGATCAACAAATAATCAGATCCAACTTCTCTGTGTTCTCTATTCCATGCTATACATTCCTTAATAGTTGTTAATAATTATGTTATTATTTACAACCTGATGAATAAAATACTGAAATGTGCTGAATAATTTGTCAATAAAAATATACATATCTCAAAAACATCTGTATATTACTAGAAATTATCCAATCTGACATCTTTCCAAATGTCAGAAACCTGCCATCCTGAATTTCCCACAGATTGCACGACAGGATTATCAATCAATGGAATATAGTTAGTTCTTTCATTCTCTAAATATAGCTCTTCTTTTTCTTCAGCCGTTGGCTCTTGAATATTAATGTCAACTTGAAGATTTTGATCTTCGGTTTCCTCCATTATCTTTATTTTATTGAGGAGGAGCTTTTCAGATTTTTTGATCAGTTTCATATTATTTGTTGAAAGTTCTAAATATTGGACATAAAAAAAATTAGCATCTGAATATTGATTCTTAAAGAAACCAATACTAAGCTGTTACGCAAATAAACTTGTATATTTAGCGCTGAGGTTGTCAAGAGTCAAAAGTCCACAGTCAAAGGCCAGCTTGGACTTTTGACTTTTGACCTTGGACAGCCTAAGCGCGAGAATATTTGATCTAGACGCGCATCGGCTTATTTTTATGCATCGTCGATAAGTTCAGTACAAAGCTTTTCTAAAGTCTCCTTTTGGGTAAAATCACATAGGATTTACTAGGATACAGTAAATTCACCAAAAATACGACACTTTTCGCTTGTAAGTGTGTTTCTTTATGAAACGCCATGCAGCTTAAACCATGCCTGGAGGCGTTTCCATCCGTCCTTAGCTTCTGTTTCGCGGTAGGAGGGGCGATAATCGGCAAAAAAAGCGTGGGGTGCATCAGGGTAGACAATGATTTCAGACTTGCTACTACTAGACTTAAGGCGATCGCGCATTTGCTGCACCGTATCTAAGGGAATGCCCGTATCTTTACCGCCGTAGAGTCCCAGAATGGGAACTTTTAGCGCCGACGCAATATCGACGGGATGCTTTGGCGTCAGTTCGGTCTGATCACCCACCAGTCGCCCGTACCACGCTACGCCTGCCTTCACCTTGGGATTATGTGCTGCATAAAGCCAGGTAATACGACCACCCCAGCAGAAGCCCGTAATCCCCAACTTATCAGCATTCCCTTTGGCTGACTTCACGCCCCAGTTGACTGTGGCATCGATATCAGAAAACACTTGAGCATCCGGCACCTTGGCTACTACTACCTGGCGAATTTCATCAATATTGCTTAATTTTGAGACATCGCCTTGACGTACAAATAATTCTGGAGCGATCGCCACATACCCCAACTTGGCAAAACGACGGCAGATATCCTGAATGTGCTCATGTACACCAAAAATTTCCTGGATCACTAAGACAATTGGGAAATTTTTACCCTTTGCAGGCATTGCTCTGTAAGCAGGGATTTCGCCATCTTTGACGGGAATTTTCACTGCACCAGCTACCAACTCCTTAATATCGGTGGTGATGACATGGGCAGAAATGGGTTGCACTGCTAGGGCAAAACCCGTTGCCAGAGTAGCAGTTGCGATAAATTGGCGGCGCGTTATTTCTTTCATTATTTTTTATTTTATTTTTGAAAAAATTCAGTACACCTTTATTACTTCTCTCTATTCCCCATGCCCCATCCCCTTTCTAATTTTTGGTAGATGTATCACAGCATCCTCAAGGCCTTACAATGATGATCTGGCGGTGTATCTCAATCCGAAATGAACCAACATCAGAAGTCAACAGTCGTGATTACGGGCGCATCCTCAGGGGTAGGTTTGCAGGCGGCGAGAGCTCTTGCCCAAACTGAGCAGTGGCATGTAGTAATGGCCTGTCGGGATCTGGCAAAAGCTGAAAAAGCTGCTCAATCCGTAGGAATGCCGAATGACAGCTACACAATTATGCTTCTCGACGTTGCTAGCTTAGAAAGTGTGCGACAGTTTGTCAAGAACTTCAGAGAAATTGGCAGACCTCTAGACGCTTTGGTGTGCAACGCTGCGATTTATATGCCTTTAATAAAAGAGCCATTGCGAAGCCCAGAGGGATTTGAGTTAAGCGTTGCGACAAACCACCTCGGTCATTTCCTCCTGTGTAACCTCATGCTTGAGGATCTGAAAAACGCATCAACTTCAAAGCCGAGGCTAGTCATTTTGGGAACCGTTACCCACAATCCCAAGGAGCTTGGTGGAAAAATTCCCCCGCGTCCAGACTTAGGAGATCTTAAAGGCTTTGAAGCTGGATTTAAGCAGCCTATATCAATGATTGATGGCAAGAAGTTTGAGCCTGTCAAAGCTTACAAGGATAGCAAAGTCTGTAATGTGCTAACCATGCGTGAATTGCATCGACGCTATCACGAATCAACCGGGATTACCTTCAGCTCTCTCTATCCGGGATGTGTTGCAACAACGGCTCTGTTCCGCAATCACTATCCCCTGTTTCAAAAAATATTCCCACTTTTCCAGAAGTATATCACTGGGGGGTTTGTGTCTGAGGAGTTGGCTGGCGATCGCGTTGCGGTTGTGGTTGCTGATCCTGAATATAGTCAATCCGGTACTTATTGGAGCTGGGGAAATCGGCAGAAGAAAAATGGCAAGTCGTTTGTTCAAGAGGTTTCAAAAGAAGCAAGCGATGATGACAAAGCCAAGCGCATGTGGGATCTGAGCGAAAAGTTGGTTGGGCTGGCGTAGCAGAACACGACTGTTAGTAAGCTAAAACACATTTATAGCAGGGCGTGGGGCATGGGGTATGGGGCATGGG
>NZ_JADEXR010000103.1 GCF_015206995.1 aff. Roholtiella sp. LEGE 12411
GGGCATTGGGGATGGGGCATTGGGCATTGGGCATTGGGGATGGGGCATTGGGCATTGGCTAAATTATTTAGTCACCAGTCCCCAATCCCCAGTTCAAGCTAGTTCTATACTATTTGCCAAAAGCATCTTTGATGCCATCAACAGTGCGTTCAACAGCATTCTTTGTGTTGTCTACTGCTTTCTGCGTGCGAGCTGCATCTTCCTCTGCTCTTTTCTCAATTCGAGCTGCATCTTTCTTGGCTTTGCGTTCAATAAAACTACCACTGTCTGTTGCTTGATCAACTTTAGCGGCATTTTTCTTTGCAGTTTGCTCAACTTTATCTGCCGTATCTCGGATGAAATTTTTAGCTCGTCCTGAATCTTCGCTGGCTTTGCTTTTAACTTGATCGCCTGCGTCTGCTGATGCCATTAAGGTTGCAGCAGGCTCAGCCATTGCTGAGGTGTTTGAGAAAAATGCACCGTGCCAAACAAAAGCGATCGCTGATACACAAAACATAGCTGTAGCCATCCAACGTCCTACCGTTGAAAGCCGTTTGATCAAGTAATTCAGTTTCATAGAATACAATCTGCATGAGATTTAGCTTACTATTTTTACTTCATCTGGTTTATCAGCCAAATCTTTCCTTAGACAGAGGTTTTATCGTCATAAGTTGTTAGATAAATTCACTCTTTCAATGGTTGTGTTGCAAACAATTTTGGTTGTGTTGCCAAAACCAGGTTAGAGAGAGAAATATATGTATAAATTAGAACTAATTTCATCCAGATGTTGGCAACTGCTGAGGAACCAACTACCGATGAGATTTATATTAATGGCGATCGCCTACTTTGCGACAAGAGTAATCCCAAGCTTAAGCGTCGTCTTGGCTATTTACCCGATGACTATCCGCTGTATGAGGATTTGACAGTCTGAGACTATTTAGATTATTTTGCGCGTTTGTATCGCTTGCGGGAACCGCGCCGCACTCAACGCCTACACGAAGTGTTAAAACTAATCCAACTTGGTAATAAACGCAATAGCCTAATTTCTACTCTGTCGCGAGGGATGAAACAGCGCTTGAGTCTAGCGCGAACCATTATCCATTTTTGGAGAAATTTTTCTATAATGCTCAATTTGGCAGACAAAATAGGCGATTGGAATCCGCAACTGTTGCGGAAACTTAAAGACATTCTGTAACTATTTGCGTATATCGGCGTTTAAAATTTGAAACGGCAAAAGCATCAGGATTTAACATGCTAAATATATCTACTCAAGACTTACGCCATGCTGCTATTCAGTTTTTACAACAAAGTCCTCCCCAGCGGCTACAAATTCTCAAGGAACTGGGTATAGCTCGTTATGAATTCTTAACTAAAATACGCCTAAACGAAGCAAATATAATTTGTATAATCCGGTTTTTACAGTATCCAAGTAAGCTTAAATTTCCTAATTTAATGGGAGCAGATTTATCTGGTTTAATTTTAGATGGGGTAAACTTCATCAAGGGAAATTTATCAGGAGCTAATCTGCAAGGTAGCAGTTTAGTTAATGCAGACCTATTATTTGTAAACTTTACAAGAGCCAACTTGAGAAATGCTGATTTAAGGTGTGCAACTGTAAATGAAACTATTTGGTTAGATACGTTAGTAGATGAATGCAAATTTGGCACAGGAATCGGATTGACAAAGCTGCAACGTCAAGATTTACAACGGCGAGGAGCTAGATTCAATCATTCAGATGATTTGGATTAAAAAACAAGATCAAAAATACCGTCAAGGAATTTTCAGGAACAAAAACCCTTTTAAAAGACAATTACAAAACCACAGATAAACAGAAATGCACACCGATGATTATCCATTTGAACCGAGCTAATTTCTTGAAACTTTGCAGCAGCTTGGACGTTAGACCCAAGTATGAACACACTTAAAAAGCTGGGTATGAACCAGCTTACTTTCACAATATTTGATTTGGGTGTAAGTCGCATCAGTGATAGATTGCTGTGTGAGGAGGATTCATGAAAAAATAAAAGGCGCTCACTATTAAAGCACAATACTAAAATTTTTCGGAATCATGCACTTAGGCGAAAAAGCGATCGCTTGCAAGTTATTATGAAAACTTTGAGAAATCATTGCACTAATTTGGGTAAATATCACAATCCCAAATCCACGGCAATACGATGAGCGCAAGCAAACCCAGAAAAAGCTACTGCATTTAACCCTTGTCCTGGGAAAGTGCTATCTCCCACACAATAAAGTCCTGGAACAGCGGTGCGATTAAACGGCATCCCCAACAGCCCACGCAACTTACGCCGGGGAATTGGCCCATAAGTGCCATCCTCACGACCCAAAAAGCGGCGATGGGTTCGCGGTGTTCCCACCTCTAGATAATCTAATCCGGCATCTAAACCTGGAAAAATCTTTTCTAGTCGGTCAATAATTCGCCAAGCTGCTTCTTCTTTCTTTGCCTCGTAATCATCTAGAGAAAGTGAGAGCCAATCATCAATCCAGTGAGGCGTGAAGGCATGGATGATGTGATATCCGGCTGGTGCTAAATCTGGGTCAAGTAATGTGGGAATCGAAACAAAAATTGTACCTTCCACTGCTGCCATCTTTTCCCAATCTTCGAGCAAAATATGATGGCACTCTGTTCCCCTAGGCAAAACTTCCGTTTTTACCCCCAGATGCAAACTCAAAAAGCTTGGTGATTTTTGATAGTTTTGTTGCCATTTTTTCTCATTATAGAGAATTTCAGTTGCTGGTAGTAATTGTTGAAAAGTATCCCAGCGTGTAGCATTAGAAACTATGCGTTTACCCCGATATACTTTCCCATTAGCCAGTTGCACACCCACGGCTTTTCCTTGTTCTGTAAGAATTTTGGTGACTCTAGATTGGTACTGAATCTTACCTCCAGCTTTCTCTAAACCCTCAACTAGTTTTTGGGCAATTTTTCCCACCCCGCCTTTCGGGTAATTAACTCCGCCGTAATGCCTGTCAGAGAAGACCATTCCAGCATTAATCATTGGTGTCATGTTAGCTGGAACTACCGACCAGCAATAACATTCCATATCGATAAATTTCAATAATTGGGGATCTTTGATGTAGCGGCGTGCCACATCACCAACGTTTTGGGGCAGATACTTGACTAAACCGAGACACGCCAAGGGATGCTGAAAAAATACCCGCATCAGATACCGAGGTTCTTCCAGCGACAGCAAATCCATGCTGTTGAGGCAGTTGAAAACCTTCCAGCATTCGTCATAAAAGCGACGAATCCCTTGTTCTTCATGACGAAAATAAGCAGCAAGATTTTGCAAAAACTTTTCATAAACCCGGTCAACTTTCAGGTCTAGACCTTGGGGCAGATGATAGTGAATCTGCACAGAATCGGCGATTGTCTGTTGGCTAACATTCACAGCGTCCAAGGCGCGAGTGAGTAAGTTGGTGGTGCCGTTGTGCCCCAAACCAAAAATCATCGATGCTCCAACATCGAATCGATAACCTTGGCGTTCAAAATAACCAGCGCTGCCACCGGGGATTAGATAACGTTCAAGTACTAGCACTTTAGCGCCCTTTGCTGCTAGCTGGGTTGCTGTCACTAATCCGCCAATACCAGAGCCAATCACAATTACGTCGTTTGTCATTTGTCGTTTGTCCTTTGTCCCCGAAGTTCAAAGTGGAGAAAGCCTCCACTCTGATTTTGCGCTCTGTTCAGACTTCTCTGTTTGTTATTTTCTTCTGACTAATGACAAAAAAAAGAGGGACGAGCCTGCTACCGCTGGCCAATCCCGTCTGCCGATCCTTAAAGAGAGGAGAACACTTTATAAGAGTATAGCCTCGATTGAGAATAAATGTCAATTATTAATGAAAATAGTTATCAATAATTTTAAGGGTATTGATTTTAGCTGTCAGTCGTAGGCAGGAAAGAGTATTATGATGTTTCAGTTCTTGTACAATAAAAAGTCGCCTAGTTCTGGCTATGACGCTACAACTGCGTGTTTATGTTCCACCCCATCCACTCATCAAGCACTGGCTAGCAGTTGCTCGTGATGCTGCTACACCTTCAGTATTATTCCGCAGTGCCATGACTGAGTTGGGAAGATGGCTGACTTATGAAGCTGCGCGAGACTGGCTACCAACCGAAGAAACAATGGTGCAGAGTCCCTTGGATTCCTGTCCAGCAACTTTGATTGATCCCCAGATACCTGTGGCAGTAGTGCCGATTCTGCGAGCTGGGCTAGGATTACTAGAAGGAGCGCAGACTTTATTGCCCTTAGCATCGATTTATCATCTTGGCTTGGTGCGAGATGAACAGACGCTGGAACCCTCGTGTTACCTAAACAAATTACCAGAAAAATTTGATCCTCAAACACGGGTGTTAATTACCGATCCGATGTTGGCGACGGGAGGGTCGATAATGACTGCAATGACAGAATTAACTAAACGAGGTGTTGATCCAGTTTTAACGCGGATTGTTTGCGTGGTGGCGGCTCCGCCAGCTTTGCAAAAACTGAGTGCTGCTTATCCAGGTTTAATTATTTATACGGCTGCTATCGACGAAAAACTCAACAGCAAGGGATATATTGTACCAGGATTGGGAGATGCAGGCGATCGCATCTTTGGGACTTAAGCTAGTATGCAGCTAAGGCAGCAAAATAGCTTAACTATATGTAACAGTTGCAAGGTTTTTTGAAGGCGGTAAAGATATGAGTCAGCGAGATGGTTTTGCCAGTGGTTTTGTCGCAGGGGCATTTTTTGGTAGCGTTGTTGGTGGTGTTCTAGGAGCAGTTATTGCTTCTCGACGCGATGTGGAATTGACAACTGAGGAGGACACAGAACTAACAGATAGCCAAGTCGAAGCTAAGAAAATATCAGCGAAACGGCGTCAGATGAAAGCCGCAGAAAATGAGGGTATAGGAATGGAAACAGCCCGGCGATCGCTAGAAGATAAAATTGCTCAGCTTAATGCCACAATTGATGAAGTGCGAAAGCAACTGGGGAATGTGAATGGTGGCTCACCACAGGTAATTAGCGATCGCTCCGTCACCAAAGACTCTTAAAGTTTGTTTAGACGTGGTGAAACTGTCAAGTGTGGTAAATGCGTAATCTGCATACACTATGACATCGGCTAAATTAAAATCAATGATAAGACCGCGTTTGAAACTTAGCAGGAAACCAAGCTATCTATGAGTTTACTGATTACGACACTAATTACCTTCATCACCTTTTACAGCTATTTGCTAATTGTTCGGGTTTTGTTGACCTGGTTCCCGACAATCAATTGGTATAATCAGCCATTTGCCGCCTTGGGACAAATAACTGATCCTTATCTAAATCTATTCCGCTCAATTATTCCTTCTTTAGGCGGCATAGATTTTTCTCCGATTTTAGCTTTCTTAGCGCTCAACTTAGCTGGTAGCTTACTTAGAGCCATTCCTTATTAATTAGCCTGCAATCTATTTGTACAGGGATTTTGATTACTACCCCAGTAAAGACTTTTGTAGAGACGTTAAGTGTAGAAGCGTCTCTACAGTCCTTATCTGTGTCCAAATTACTAATACTTTCAAGTTAATCCCAACAGACAGCTTACTTGCGGACTTGTCCGCTAAACCCAGCTGCCTTAAACTGCTTCAGCTTTAAAGGCAAGGGCTGATTAGCAGGTACAGAAATTCTCAATTCAAAATCGCTAGTACCTGGTGGTACTTCGGCAATAGAACCCAAGCGAGTACGGTTTTGCATGACTGAATCATTATTGGCATCATAGATGCGTCCAAAAATATCTGCGTCGTAGACTGTTTTATTAGTACCATTTTCTGCTTTGCCAATGACAATAAAGCAATTGGCAGCCGCAGAACCGCTACTAATAACTGCCCCTTGTGCCAGTTCTGGTGGACACTCCTTATAAGAAATATCAGATAGTTTAATCTGTGTCAGTGCTACAGCCGGGGGAATAATCATCCATGATATAAACGTGATGAAGCAGGAAATAAAGACAATTTTTATTAGTCCTGAGTACTGAGTCTTGAATTTTGAGTAGAAGGAATTCAATAAGGATACTATGCTATTTTTCTTTTCCATATCTCAAGATGGTGGTTACTAAAAGTAAGTAAACTTTGTACAGAGGAAAAAACTGCAACTAACTCGGCACGGACTAAACGCCCCGCTATCGCTAACGGCACTGTTTTTAACCTCAGCTTACCTGAATTTCACTACCAGAAGATTGGAGACTTTAATTTAACCTTGTAATAATTAGCGAAACAAATCCTCAATTACTATTAACTTATGACTCCAGATGAGATTGAAACAGTCTTGCAAGCAGCCTTTAATAGTTGTGATGCAATAGGCTGTCCTCTCACTGATATGCAGAAACAGATATTACTGCAAGTAGTCGAACGAATTCAAGGAAACTCTAACTCTGGGGCGTCAGATATTGGTAATCCCTTAGACGAACTTACACCAGAGGAATTAGAAACATTTTTACAGTTTGTTAAGGATGAGGAACTACGCAACCGCACTTGGAAAGTGCAATTACTCAACGACTGGTTAATGGAAAATGACTCTGGAACAGTACAATTTATCCGCCAGCGCTATGGTTTGCAGTGGCTGAATCGTGTTGAGTCATGCCATTTTGATAAGTATTCTTATTTTGAGGATGCATTGAAGCTGAGACTAGGCGATCGCATTGAAGTTTCTAATGCTCTCTGGGAATGGGTACAACAGGATGGGCCCTGTAAGCGCGAATGGTTTCCCTGTATGGTGATTCATATTGAGGAAATTAGCAATAGCGATGATTCCTCTACTAATTGCGTCGTCCGCTTCTACAACGGCGCTGAGTACAAAATTCAAGGAATCTATGAATGGAATCGCTACAATTGGCGCTGGCCGCAGAAGTAAAGTAGGGGAGTGGGGGAAGCAGAGGGAGAATAATTTTTGACCCTTGACCCTTGACCCTTGACCCTTGACACTTGACCCTTGACTCCCCATCACCCCAAGCCCAAGTGATTTCGCAAAGCTTGGCGCATTACGTCTACGGGCAAAGTTTCTTGCTGTAACCAGATTTTTAATGCTGCTAGCCCTTGTTGGACGAGCATTTCTAATCCATCGATCGCAATTGCACCTTGTTGTTGTGCTTGTTGGAGAAATTGCGTTGGTTTAGGAATATATATTAAATCGTAGGCGATCGCACCTGGCGGTAATTTCTTTATCTCTTCTGCACTCAAAGGTGACTCATTTACTTTGGGATGCATACCAATGGGAGTTGTGTTTACCAACAAATTAGCTTGCGGAATGAGTTTTATGAGTGCGTCCCATGTATGGACTTGCAAATTCTTGGCTGGCGGTGAATTACCCCAACTATTGCGGAATTCTTGTAATTTCTGCATGTTGCGCCCAACAACATGAATTTTGGCAAAACCGAGTTGGTGACAACCTGCAACAACAGCCCTCGCTGCGCCACCATTACCTAAAATTACCGCTACTTGCTGGCTCCAATCTTGGTGATATGTTGTTTGTAAAGGAGTGATAAATCCTTCTATATCCGTATTCGTACCCACCCATTGATGATTTTTACGACTAACAGTATTCACTGCGCCTATGGCTTGAGCGATGGGCGTAATTTCGGATAACAACGGCAATATTGCCTGTTTGTGAGGGATTGTCACACTAAAGCCGACAACATCAATAGCGGCGAATCCAGCGATCGCTATCTCTAAATTCTCTGGTTCTATAGGGAAAGGGAGATAAATGTAATCTAATCCTAATTGAGCGATCGCAGCATTATGCATCACTGGTGAGAGCGAATGTTCCACCGGATGGCCAATGACTCCTAGCAGTTGAGTTTTGCCTGTAATTAATATATTTGCCATTTGTCACTTGTACTGAGCTTGTCCTGAGCGTAGTCGTTGGCGTAGCCTCCCGTAGGGAAAGGCGAAGTCGTTGGCGCAGCCTCTCGTAGAGAAGTATTCATCATTTGTCATTAATTATTCTCTCCCCCACTCCTCTACTCCCCCACTCCCCTACTCCCCCACTTTGTGTTGTTCGAGTACTGGTAATTTGATGGCTAGTTTACAATTATTAGAAGTTACTTAATATTTCTTTATATCATGCAGGCAACTACAGCTTCCTCTACAAGCCCAATTCCTGGCAAATATTGGCAGTGGCGAGGACACAACATTTATTATGTGCGTGCGGGAGAGAAACAACTCCAACGTCCCCCCTTGCTATTGGTACATGGGTTTGGTGCTTCTACAGACCACTGGCGCAAGAATATCACAGGATTGTGTCAAGATTTTGAAGTATTTGCGATCGACCTTTTGGGGTTTGGACGCTCAGCAAAACCGAAATTGCAGTACAGCGGTGACTTGTGGCGCGACCAACTGAACGATTTTATCAGTGAAGTGATTGGTAAAAAAGCAGTATTAGCGGGGAACTCTCTTGGTGGCTATGCTTGCTTGTGTGTCGCAGCACAATGTCCTGACAGTGTGGCTGGTTTAGTTTTGCTCAACAGTGCTGGGCCCTTTGGCGAAAGTCAGCCGACATCTGAACCTGAAGCTTTACAATCAGAAATCCAAGCTCCCAAACAACCTGATCCTTTGCAGAAACTGCTAGGTGATAGTGTTAAGTGGATTTTGCAACAACCTTTAGCCCAGTTTGTGTTGTTTCAATACGTGCGACAGCGTTGGGTAATTCGCCAAACTTTAGAAAAAGTTTATCTTGACAAGAGCGCCATTACAGACCAATTGGTAGAGGAAATTTATCGCCCTGCTTACGATTCGGGTGCTTTGGATGTGTTTGTTTCAGTGTTTAGCACTCCTCAAGGAGAAAAAGTTGATGTGCTATTGAAACAATTAACTTGTTCTTTGCTGCTGTTGTGGGGAGAAGCTGATCCTTGGATGAATGCTAGAGAACGTTCTCAGAAGTTTCGTCAATATTATCCTGAACTCACAGAACATTTCCTGACGGCGGGTCATTGTCCTCACGATGAAGTACCCGATAGAGTAAACCCACTTTTACGTGATTGGGTTTTGTCTATTAAAAAGTAATTAGAACTTACGCACAAGTGACAGAAGAATCAAACCGCACAAGCACAGAGAAGCCAGTGCGTTGCGCTATCCGTTGGCGTAGCCCGCCGCATGTATCAAAACTTCTCCCTTCTCTACCAGAGGCTGCGCCAACGCGTAGCGTCTGTCTGCGACACGCTGCGCGAACGTAGAGAAGGGGAGACGCCAAGGGCGAACGGGGGGGGTTTCCTCTGTTGTAGCAACTGGCGAGTTTTGCGGGAACACAAGATAAACTTTTTAGTCATTAAGCAAGTAAGAATTGAATATCAAAGACTTACCTAAGAAATCAAAAGTCAAAAATCAGAATTAATTAATGGAAAAACTCTTAATTGTAGACCGCTAAATGTTTGATTCAGGGACAATAAAAACGTTGTTTTTTTATCCAACAATGACGTATAAATTACGTGTTCATTTGAACTCAGAATACTGAATTTTATTGAGATAATTCTATAAGCCAATCAGTTCAATTCTAGTTAACTCAACTTCAGTAGGCAGATGTAGATTTAGTAGGTGACATCAGCCTATTCTCGATAATTTTTAGATGTCGATAATGGCTGTAAGAGTCTATGCCTAGGCTTTTCGGAGAATATTTGATCATTTACAATCTCTACAAAGCGCAGGTCAAAAATTTATGGTTAATCTTACCATTCACATATTAATTATTTGAGTGGAAATAAGTTTATTTTAGATGCCTTATTCATAGCAATGATTTCGGCTGATGTTATAAGTTATATATAGATAATTATCGAAAATTAAATATGGTTTATACCTGAATTTTTAACGATCAGTTTTCCGGAATCATCCGCAACAAATTGGGATCTAACACTATCCAAAATAATCAAAAAAGGTGAGTTATGAATAATCAAAAATTCAAGAGAACATCTATGAACTTTGTCAAAGCTTTTCTGACTGCGGCTACACTGATAACGGCTTCTGTGGGTCCTGCTTTTGCTAACGAAAAAGTTGAAATTTTAGGTGCAGAATATGGTGGTAATGGCTGTCCTGAAGGATCTGCTAGTGTGAGTGTTAGTCCCGATGGTCAAGAGCTAAGTATTCTATTTGATCAGTTTATCGCTGTAGGTAATAAGGCAGAACAAAGACGCAAAAACTGTAACTTAAGCATTCCGATTAAAGTACCCCAAGGCTTCCAAATTTCCCTCTACGATGCTGATTATCGAGGCTATGTTGCTCCCGCCACAATTGGCAAACTCAGAGCAGAGTACTTTTTTGCTGGTCAGCGTGGCCCTGTTTTTTCTCGGACATTTAAAGGCGAAAGTGACTACAATGTTCGAGATCAGTTAGTGACTGTGGCTGATGTCTGGTCACGTTGTAGTGACAGTGTAAATATGCGGGTGAATGCTGCAATGACCGCTAGTGGTCAAGGGATTGCAACTGTTGACTCCTTTGACCTCGCCCACCGTGGTTTGGTTTATCACATCAAATATCGCCAGTGTCGTTAGGTCTTGTAAGGGTCTAAGGCGTAAATTAGGTTGATCAATGCGAGACCTAACATCAATTACGGTGTTAGGTTTCCTTGCGCCAACCCAACAAAGCCATTGCTCGCTCATATTATGTAAAGTGGCTGAAAATCCAAAAACCTGGTCAGGGTTGACCAGGTTTTCTCGAATTCACAATTTTCAAATGGTTTAACTTTGTAAGTAATTAAGAGTTGACAACTAAGGTGGACATAAAACTAACAAATTCAGCATTCTTAGGTTTTTCCGCTTTGGGATTTGGCTTTGCCTTTTAGCTGAGGCTTTTTTGCCACTTACATATATTCGTATGCTGATATTTGCCTGGGTTGATGACGGGGAACACCGAGCCATTTACCCATTTAGTTTGTTTTTGTTTTTTTGGTGTCCTAATATTTAAGTTATCACCTAGTTAGTGAGTTGCAACCCTTAGTTTACTAAAGTTGATGTTTTGTTGGGTTTTGCAATTATAGATGTTGGATATTCTACAAAACCACAAGTCAATTTACCAATTCACTCTAAAGTCTTGGTTTTCCATCGCATCCCAACGCGCATAAATAAAATTTATGCTACCCGTCAAATACTCAAGAGTATTGTTGCCTAATTAGCAAATATGTTTCTTTGGGAGGAAAACAATTTATCTCAAAGGCAGGATGAAAAACCTGAAAAATTCGCTCATCATGGCACTGAACCCAAAAGCTATGTTGTTGTCAATAAGCGGTGTATGTTTTTTGAATTCCAAGCAAAATAACAGTCATTCCAACTCTGTATTTGCAGCAGCAAGGCTTTTAGAAAACACAGGTGATGACGAAAATACGATGAACACAATCTATAGAGAACGTAAAATAGTTTCGCGTCTACTGGCAGTGCTGCTTTCAGCGTTGCTAACAGTTCCCTTGCTGAGTAGCTGCGGAGGAGGTTCCCGAACTGCTACGCCGCCACCTGTTGACGACACCATTGGTAGAAATGTGAGTAATCGTGTTCCTGTAAACCAACCCGAAGCGAAAAAGGGCTTGTCTACAGGTCAAAAAGTGGCAATTTTGGCGGGAGCCGCAGGACTTTACTACCTCTACAACAAACATAAGAATGCTCAAGGAGAAGGAGCAGAGGGTAAGTATTACCTTTCCAAGAACGGGCGTGTATATTACCGCGATGCTCAACACCGCGCTCACTGGGTAACTCCACCACGAGAAGGCATTCGAGTTCCGGAATCTGAGGCGCAAAAGTATCGGGAATTCCAGGGCTATAACGGGAGTTCCACAGGTCGCGATCTAAGTGGCATCACTTCAAGCGCAGCGCCGGCACTTTAAATAAGTAAAGTGTGTGTGTAAATGCAAAGCGACTTCCCAGAGGATAACGCCGATGGCGCACGTGGGACACATGAAATCAAATCAGGAGATAAATCATGGTAGATGACTTTTTGCGAAAGGCTAAGGATTTACTCTTGGGGACAAACGATGCTCAAGATGGTGAATATGGCGATCGCCAGGTACGTCCAGCTAGCGAAGATCCCTACGGCGACCCAGCAGACCAAGACTATTACGGCAATGTTCGCCCAGCTAGCGAAGATCCTTACGGTGATCCAGCAGACCAGGGAGCTTATGGCAACCTCACACCAGCCAGCGAAGACCCCTATGGCGACCCAGCAGACCAAGACTATTACGGCAATGTTCGCCCAGCCAGCGAAGACCCCTATGGCGACCCAGCGGATCAGGATTACCGCCGTTAATGCATAACTAATACCGATTCAATTAATGATTGCAACAAATCCTTTGGTAGAGACGTTGCAATGCAACGCCTCTACATGGTCTATCTGTCACATTCTTTTTTGAAATTGGTGAAATATGTTTTTGACGCGGGGATAAATTGTGGAATGACAAACAAGGCAGTAGATTTTGAAACTACTGCCTTTTGTTTTTGCTGAATATAATTGAGGCTGCCCAAAAGTTAGATGTTGCTACCCAAAATTTCCTGCGCTCGGTCTATATTTTTACGCACTGATTGAGCCGAAGCTCGCAAAGCTGCTTTTTCTTCATCGGTGAGATTCAATTGCAATACACTTTCAATGCCACCGCATCCCAAACGACAGGGAACGCCAATCACAATATCTTCTAATTCGTATTCACCTTGCAGATACGCCGCCACTGGTAACAATCTCGACTGATTCAGCAAAATCGATTCTACCATCACACTTGTGGCGGATGCTGGCGCAAAAAAAGCACCACCCGTCTGCATCAATTCCACAATTTCTGCACCACCGTTACGGGTTCTCTCTACCAATCGGTCAATTGTGGTTGCATCTAGCAATTCTGTGATGGGAATGCCGTTGACATTAGCATAACGAGACAAGGGAACCATCAAATCGCCGTGGCTACCCAATACCATCGCCTTGACATCAGCAGGCAAAACCCCCAATTCCAGAGCAATAAAGGTTTCAAAGCGAGCCGAGTCTAACACGCCAGCCATACCCATAATGCGATCGCGTGGTAAGCCAGTTGCTTGCCAAGCTAAATAAGTCATCACATCCAGGGGATTGGTAACGACAATAAAAATGGCATTAGGAGAGTGAGCGATCGCTCTTTTAGCTGCTTCCACTACAATCTTGGCATTAGTTTTCAGCAAGTCATCCCTACTCATACCTGGCTTACGAGGAATTCCAGCAGTAATCACCACAATTTGAGAACCAGATGTATCAGCATAGTTATTTGTGCCGATAATCTGGCGATTATGTAGTTCAATTCCCCTAGCTTCAGTCAAATCTAGGGCTAGTCCTTGAGGCATTCCCTCGACGATATCCAACAACACTACATCTGCCAGGTTTTTCTCCGCAATGCGTTGGGCTAAGGTACTACCAACTCTACCAGCACCAACGATGGTGACACGAGGTAAATTACACACAATTGGGGAGATAGAAGAAGACATAATTTGGGTGTAGAGTGCGATCTTTATGAAACTTTTGCAAGCAGGTTTGGTTTCTGTAGCTTCACATTTAAGCCGGAAAGCGTCTTAATATTACACATTTTCTAATGTACCCCTCCGCTTAAGCAAGCTAAACGCACCGTCAACTATAACAGAAGGTCATCAACAGTCAAGAGCCAAGGAGCAGTAGACGTTTGACACTTGACTCTTGACAGCCATAATGCATAACTACACAAACTAAATGAGTAACAGCTTATTTAAATTCTTCGAGTTGCTCCAGACGTAACCAAATGTTTGGTGTTGGAACTTTCCCAAACTTAACAAGGGCGTAATCACCTTTGACATCGACAATTTCGCCCTTGGTTTCAAATAAATAGGAAGGAAAGCGCGTATCACTAGCTTGTGCTTCTAGACTATTTTCCAATTTCTCGCGGACAGCGCGAACCATATCTCCTCTTTTGACTGCCATCAGTTCCCCTCTCAAGTTTGTAACTGGTTTTATTCAGGATTTTAGCTCGCGCTCAGGGGCAAAGGTACAAAGTGATTAGAAGAAAAAGGGGAGCAGGGGAAAATTCCTAACTCAGCACTCTAAAAGGGGAGCAAGAGAAAGACAGAATTAACGCTGACACTGTGGGCAAAAGTGACTAGATCGTCCAGCTAACCTAATCCGCACAATTGCTGTGTCACAAACTCGACAGGGTTCTCCAGCGCGATTGTAAACCCATGCAACACCGCCATAGTTGCCATTTACACCTTTTACATTTAGGAAGTTGCTAAAAGTCGTACCACCAGCTTCAATGCTGGTTTCTAGTACTTGAATAATAGCTGTTCGCAAACGCTCAATTTGCTTTGGCTGCAAATCTATACATAGAGTTTCGGGTAACACTCCACTCTTGAACAGTGCTTCATCGGCATAGATGTTACCTAATCCTGCTACCACAGACTGATCCAGTAGCGCAGTCTTAATTGGACGGCGGCGGTTTTGGAGTTTGAGAGCTAGATACTCAATGGTGAATTCAGGTGAAAATGGGTCTGCTGCTAGTTTTGCTAAACCTGTAATGATACTTTCTACAGCAATACCAGGAGGAACCCACCACATTTTACCGAAGGTGCGCTGGTCAATGAAGCGCAATTCCTGCTGATCTCCAAAGAATATTCTGACCCGTGTGTGCTTGTGCAATGGTTCATCTCGATGCAACCACAGTAATTGACCAGTCATTCGCAGATGAACCCCTAGCCAGGTAGCGACAGGAGATGAGGGGGAGAGTTCAGCTAGGAGATATTTGCCACGACGATGCCAGGTAGCGATGGCACTCCCTTTAATACCAGCAATAAATTCACCTACAGAAAACGGGTAGGCAATGGTGCGATCGAGCAACACATCTCCACCCGTAATTTCTTGGTTGAGGGTCAATTGATTTAGACCCCGCCGGACTGTTTCAACTTCAGGCAATTCAGGCATTCAAGCTGATTGAGCAAGCAATTTGATGTATTTGTAAGAGAAGACATGGATAAGTATGTAAACACCCGTAATTAACTTACCCTACTCTCAAAAATAAACCGTAAATCCCCATAGGGTGGCTTTTCTCAGAGTAGGTAGGCTGGGATAAAGAATGAAAGAACTGAAAGTTCCATACTCCATATTCCACGTTTGATACTTTCCTTCATCATCCCATTAAATAATCTCCTTATGGCTTGGCTGCTTCTTTTTTCGGCTTAGCCTTTGGTGCTTCTACCTCAAATAATTCATCCTCAGCAAAGTTATTGGTATTGATACCAGCGTAATTGACCTTCTCAAACCGGACAATTACTGGATATTTGATACCGCTTTGGTCAATAGAAGCCACGGTTCCTACATCCTGAAACCAGTAGGATTCTGGGCGGAGAATACGTACTTTAGAACCACGTTGAGCCATGAGTATTTTCCCTTTTAATTATCAATCGCCAATATATAGGGCTAATTGATTTCACTCTACAACCTGAAGGTATCAGCAAGAGGTTTTATTAAGTTATTTGTCATTGGGCATTGGGTATTGGGTATGGGCATTGGGCATGGGGCATTGGGCATTGGGTATTGGGTATTGGGTATTGGGCATGGGTATTGGGCATTGGGCATGGGGTATTGGGCATTGGGTATTGGGTATTGGGCATTGGCATCCGTGAAATTTTAAAATAAAGTGCATTTTGTCAATCAGTTAAAATACTCAAAATAGTCTTATTGAAAATGATAATCGCGTGGGGGAGAGGAGGAACGAGGCAGAGGGGAAAGACTTACTGCTACTCCTCCACTCCCCGACTCCCCCACTCCTCCACTCCCTCATCTCAAATATAAAAAACTGTTAGATATGACTTGACAAAGTACATGTAATCATATACCTTCAACGCAAACAGTACTTTCGTTCAAGCTTATGCTTTGCTCAAAACAAACACACTGCCCTCATTACCTCTGCCAATCCGCAGATTGTTATCTATATAGGTAATGTCTAACCAGCCCTGCTGTGTATCACTATTTAGGGCAGTATCAATAGCCGCAAATTTTTTACCATTTTCAATTTCTTGGATAAAAGTTGCCGGAGAATTGTATCCTATTAAACGTTGTAATCCGACAATAGACCGCTCGAAGTTCACTTGGACGCGACGACCTGAAACTGGCTCAAATTTGGCAGCAACGCTGACTAATCCTTCAATATAAGGTAAGCCATAAATCTCAGCTATGTTGTAAACGCTGTTCGTTTCTATCCGGATACACTGATAAATTTGACCCAGTTTGCACAAAGGTATGCGATCTAGGTTTAATATACCCTTGCTAGTAGTGTATAGTAATCGCCAATCGCCATCTAGCAAATTGCTAGCTTCCACCGGACGTGGTGTAGGATTAAGGTCTTCTAAATTGGCGATCGCTGCTAAGATAGCTTGTTTCTGTTGCTCAGTTGCAAGTATTCCGCGATTTGTCCCAGCGATCGCATCTATAAGGGCCGCTTTTCCAATCATTGCTTTTCACCTTAAAAATCATTCATTTTCAATGAGCATAAACAAGATATTAATGTCCCGTGTATACAGCCGCACAAATCACTAAAAACCGCCATCCATTTGGCATACGGCTATCAAAGAAAAAATTTCTATCCGATTGCGGATTTCTAAACCAACCAGTTGAATGAATAACTAAATTAGCCCGTATCAAGTGATAGACTCTAAATGTCAAGTTACGTAAACCTTTGGTAAACCTTTTCTTGTCTTCGTCGATATGCTGAATTCTCCATTACGTGAAGAACCCCGTAACCAGCGAGCTGCTGTAATTCCATTAAAACAAGAGTCCTCCATCTTGGATTGGTTGCAATCCGGCGATCGTCTTATAGTGCGTGACGTTCACGAACCGAATTTTCTGGATGACGAAGAAGAAATAGAGTCGCTAATGGGTGTAGAAGATGGTATTGGCGACTATGATCTTGACGATGATGACGATATAGCCATAGCTGAGGATTAGCCTTTTCAGTCTGGGGACTCGGTGGTATCCTTAGTTCCTGATATTCAGTTTTGCAAGTGTGGAGTGAAGGAACATTTCTGTGGACGCTAAATTATCTCCTGAGCAAGGATTAAACATTTCTGGGATCGCTCTAGCCTCTTTATTAGCGGTAGGGCTGGGTGTTGCAGCGTTTTTTTGGGATTGGGTGGGAAATAGAGTGCCTTGGCAAAGTACCTCATTAACCCTACCACTATTATTGTGTGCCTTGGGAGCAGGTATTGCAGGCTATTGGGTAATACCTCTGCTGCAAGTACTTAAAACAGGGCAAATAATTCGTGAAGATGGCCCCCAAGCTCATCTAAAAAAAGCAGGTACTCCAACGATGGGGGGCATATTTTTTATACCAGTGGCTGTAATAGCTGCCTGTATAATGTCTAACTTTGCTAAAGAGGTGCTTGCAGTTTCCGCATTGACACTCAGCTACGGATTTATTGGCTGGATAGATGACTGGCAAATTCTGCGCCGGAAGTCAAATAAAGGTATATCCCCTAAGATGAAACTAGCTTTGCAAATCATTTTTGCAGCAGTGTTTTGTCTATGGCTGATGTTTAATCAGCCTTCTAATATTACAAATATTGCCTTGCCTTGGGTGAGTCTTTCACTACCATTAGGATTACTATTCTGGCCTTTGGCTGGCTTTGTATTGGTTGCAGAAAGTAATGCTACTAATTTAACTGATGGTATTGATGGCTTAGCAGCAGGGACAGTAGCGATCGCTTTACTAGCACTAGGGGCTTTGATTGCACCTACATCACCAGGATTGATGGTATTTTGTGCTGCTTTAAGTGGTAGTTGCTTAGGTTTCTTAGCTCATAACCGTAACCCAGCTCGTGTTTTCATGGGAGATACTGGTTCTCTAGCACTAGGAGGCGCTCTAGCTGCTGTAGCACTATTAACTAACAGCTTAGTAGCACTGTTCATTCTTAGCGGAATCTTCTTTGTAGAAACTCTTTCTGTGATGGCGCAGGTAAGTTATTATAAAGCCACCAAAGGCCCCGATGGTAAAGGCAAGCGTCTCTTCAAAATGGCACCCTTACACCATCATCTAGAACTTACTGGTTGGTCAGAACTGCAAGTGGTTTCCGTATTTTATATAATTGCTACTATTTTGGCTGCCATCTGTTTAGCGTAGACGCAGCCCGCCGCAGGCATCGCTCCATTCTGAATCTTTTAAAAGAATTTAGAAGTCCAATTGACAACCTCCCTAGATGCGGAGGTTGTTTTTTATTCAAAGCGGCGGGAAACCTTGTCTGCTTGGGGCATAGAGCATAAAGCATAGAAAATAATTACCAATACCCAATTCCCCATTCCCAATTCCCCAATTCCCTATTTACGCATCTGACCTACCAAGTGAGAGAGTTCTGGTAATATAAGTCTTTCCATCGCAAGTCGCACAGCATTACTGGAACCCGGAACAGAAAAGATTAATTTATTTTGATAAACACCAGCGACAGCGCGAGAGGCGATCGCACGCGAACCAATTTCTTGATAACTTAAATAGCGAAACAACTCTCCAAATCCAGGCAAAGTTTTCTCTAGTAAGTTCTCAATAGCATCGTAAGTGGTATCTTTCGGTGCAATACCTGTGCCACCATTAAAAATTACAGCATCCAAATTCGAGCTTCTACCTAGCTGTTCTATCTGCCCTTTAATTTGTGTTGGTTCATCTTTAATAATTGTGTAGGCTCCTACGGGATGATTAGCATTAAGGAGTAATTGCTGGATTAGTTGACCACTGTTGTCTGTTTCTGGGGAGCGTGTATCGCTGACGGTAACAACAGCGCAAGTTACAGTAATTCCAAGCAAGTCTGGGTGGGGTTGTTGCGTCATGCTTTTTATTATTTGTCAGTGGTCAGTTATTTCTTTATATACTGCTGACCACTAATTAGTTACTGGCTTAAGCTTTGCTGAGTCCAAGACCGTTTTCATCGGCGTACCGTTCCATGAAGCGCATAAAGCGATCCCATTCTTCGGCGGATTTCATCAAGTAAAGTGCTTCTAATGCTTCAGGTTTACCGTTGACAAATTTACCCTTAACTTCGCGGGTAATTATTTCCCCTTCTTCGTCAATCATGTACATTCCGGTGATGTCGTCGGTGCTGTTTTGTCCTAAAATATTAGGATTTGTAAAAATAAACGTCGCTGTACCACTGTCGCCAGTACGCGATCGCGTCAAGCGCACCTCTGGAATTACTTCTTCGTCAATACCTCTAGAAAACTGAATTTTCGCCATGATGAAAGAATTTAAACTTTTGTGATGGTTAATTTAATATTCTCTCATTATTTAGAACTTCAAGTCTAAAGGCTACTGATATTCATTTTTTACGCATTTATATTTAAACTGCTTCACGTTCAAGCAACAAAGTTACAGGGCCATCATTTTCAATTGTAACTTGCATCATTGCACCAAATTGACCTTTTTCCACCTGCAAACCACTACCTTGCAACTTCGTAACAAAACGATTATACAAATATAAAGCTAATGGCGGGCTAGCTGAACTTTCAAAAGAAGGACGGCGACCTTTACGACAGTCGCCGTAAAGTGTAAACTGACTGACTACCAGTAATTCACCGCCAATTTCTTGGACAGATTTTTGCCATTTATCGTCTTTTTTTTCATCAGGAAATAGCCGTAATTCCAAACATTTACGCGCCATCCAATCGATTTGAACATCAGTATCAGTATCGGCAATACCTACGAGCAAGTTTAGCCCTCGCCCAATTTTGCCAACAATTTCGCCATTAACAGTCACTAGAGATGATTTGACTCGCTGGATGAGCACGCGCATAAAGATCAGGTTGATGAACCTTTTTGACGGCTAATTACATGCACACAATATAACTCGTCGAACTCACATAAAAAAAAAGGAGCTGTATCCCAGCGATCGCTTCACTTAACACTACTCAACTACAATAGAGATAGACTTTGTTGAGATTTGTATCGTTAGGGATTAGCTGTCATGGCTCCCGCCGTTTTAATTCAAAATCTGCAAAAACGCTATGGTACTGTGGTCGCCGTCAAGGATATTTCCTTTCAGGTGGAACCAGGAGAAATATTTGGTTTACTTGGCCCCAACGGTGCTGGGAAAACCACAACTCTGCGTGCCTTGTGTACTCTCACCACACCAGATGCTGGTAAAATCGAAGTATCTGGTATCTCTGTTTTAGATCATCCTAAACAGGCAAGACAACGGCTAGGTTATGTAGCCCAGGAAGTCGCTTTAGATAAGGTGCTAACTGGAAAAGAATTGCTGCAATTGCAAGCGTCCCTTTATCATATCCCAGGCGCAATAGCTAAGCAGCGTATTGACACAGTAATGAATTTACTTGGTTTACAAGAATACGCTAATAAAAAGACAGGAACCTACTCTGGTGGTTTACGCAAGCGCCTCGACTTGGCTGCTGGATTGCTCCATGCACCGGATGTACTAGTGTTGGATGAGCCGACGGTAGGGCTTGACATAGAAAGCCGTTTTGTAGTGTGGGACTTCTTGCGGAAGCTACGCGCTTCTGGAACAACGGTATTAATTACCAGCCACTATTTAGAAGAGGTTGACGCGTTAGCTGATCGCGTAGCAATTATTGATCGTGGCGTTGTAATAGCCTCTGGTACACCCTCACAGTTAAAAGATCAGGTAGGAGGCGATCGCATCACTTTGCGAATCCGTGAGTTTTCCCCCAGCGAGGAAGCGGAAAAAGCCAAAAACCTCCTGCAACCTTTACCGTTTGTGCAAGAAGTCATCATCAACAGCGCTCAAGGTAATTCCCTCAACTTGGTGGTGACTCCTCAAAATGATGTTCTCATTAGCATACAGCAAGCATTAAATACCGCTGGCTTGCCTATTTTTGGCATTGCCCAATCTCGTCCTAGTCTTGATGATGTTTACCTTGCTGCTACAGGACGCACGCTAATGGATGCGGAACTAGCAGCAGTTGCCAATCGTGATCCCAAAGCTGAGAAAAAGCAGAATATGAGATAGGGGCATGGCGAATGGGGACTGGGAAAGAATTCTTTTAATCCCCAACCCAATGCCCAATGCCCAATGCCCAA
>NZ_JADEXR010000104.1 GCF_015206995.1 aff. Roholtiella sp. LEGE 12411
CTGGCACGTTTCATATTGGCGAATGAGAGTTAGTAGTATTTCTCTCAGGTTCTGCCAAAAGGGGGTCTGTATTCAATCAGACTCCCTTTTTTTCTTGAACATCACCGATTTAGTCTAAACTCCAGTTTTTTAACTTCATCCATAATCTGTGACGTGGAAAAAGTATTTGCCAAAAAGCCAGGGTTTTTGGCGAATAAAGAAATCCAAGTTTTTAATTTTGGATAAAGTCGAGATTAGGGGGTTGTAGTTTTTTCCTCTCGGTTGTTGCTTAGGGTTTAGGTTAAAGCGGTGGTTTAGCTCCGATATCTCATCCCAGCCCGTCAATACTTTTTCTATATTCACCGACGGCACTTTCAGCGGCTGGTGCTTTGGGAGCAAACTGAATTCTGGGATCTGGCATGAAACTGTATCTCAAGTACAATCCTCCGCCGATAAACAGGATAATCAACAACGTACCAATACCAAGGGGACTAGGAAGCCAGAAGACTGTTTCTATGTGGTTTAGCTCACCAGGCTGGAGTTTCCACACTAGTTGCTTGCCATTCTTTTCCGGCTCAATAGCAGTTTCAGTTTGTTGAATGTTCCTAGCTCCCCAAGGGGTCTTTAAGCTAAATTCCAAATCTAGAATTGAACCCGCATTCGCCAGGACGTTTCCTTTGCTGGAAATTAGCGAGAGCGATCGCAAATCCAAATCATAAATCAGCCGATTCCGTACTAAAAGTAGAAAAAAGTTCTGCTCCAAAAGCAAGTTTGATTCAATTTTTGGCAATTCTGAGTCAGATTCGTTCTGCACAGACTCAGAAGGTTGATTAGCACGAGAGTTAAAAAATTCGTTGAATTTCTCTTGCAATTCCTGACCATTACTGAAGGGAATTGTCACAATAATTTCTTCTTGGGAAAGCCGCCGGATTTTGCCTTCTAGTTTGCGGGCGCGACGCTCTATGCTATTTAACCATTCGTACACATAATCGCTACTAAAATTGGTCAGCCGCTCTCCCAACTTAATATGCTGTACTAGTTCGCCACTATTTGAGTGATCAAAGTTAACCCCTACGTCATACTGTACACACCCAGACAACAGCAGAGATATTAACAGTACTAGCGACAAAATAGGTTTTGGGATTTTTACTCCGTCTCTTTTCACAGTTGTAAGAACGAGTGGATTTTGAATGCGAAAGACGCGATTTATTGCATTTCTACCATTCACTCTTGTGAGCAAATCCCATTTTGCCAGCACCAAATCAAATGGTTTAATTAACCAGACAAAAATCTTTTCTAAACTAGAAAAATTCAACACTATAAATCTCCCCAAAAGTCAAATATCTTAACCAATCTTGACTTCTACTCTGGGCGGCGCGATACTCGAAAATCTCCCGAACCCACTTTGAAAAGAGGGTCGCCGCAGGCAAAGATAAATACCCTACTGTTGGTGTTAGACAGGATTTCCTGAAAAACTCAACCAAACCAAATACGAAATGGTTAAACCAATGACAATTAGCGCCACCCAGATAAAGCGATTATCTCTGGTATTGACCTGACTGAGATCAACAAATTCTGGCTCCGCAGGTTTTTGTGGCTGAGAAGACTTGCTAGGTTTGCCAGCTGCACGGATTTTGAGATCATTGTCTGGGAGTGTGCCTAAATCAGGAATTTCGGTCATCCACTCGCTAGGTCTTACCAGTTTCGGTGCTTTTAAGATATAAAGCAACCGCCGTGCTTGTTTGCTGGTTTCTGAATAAGGATGGCGTTTGAGTCTTTCGCAAAGGGCGATCGCATCATCTGTACGCCCGGCTGCTTCATAAGCTGTCACCAGCCAAATTTCTACTTCCCCGCCAAGACGAGAGTTATGAGCCAATAAGGCACTTGCTTTTTCCAGATTTTCCACGGCTTCGCGGTATTGCCCACTTTCAAAGGCAATTTTTCCAGTCTGGTAGCTAGCTCTAGCAATTTCTATACTTTCTGCACTCACGTTCTGCACTGCTTTAATTTTGCCAATGCCAGCAATCTTTTTGGAATCTTCTCAGAAGCTGGCAATCTTAAGGTTGATAAACTTTTAAAATTTTAACCAAGTAGTCGCAGCTATTTTTTAGTCTTTGGTGTTAACTATTCCAATTTATCAAATGCAGGTGAGCAAAATATGCTGAAAATCAAGCATTCGCAACTAAATTTGTTGGGAGCAAGCATAAGTTTAGCAGTTATAACCGCTACGTTCGCTCCAGCTTCTGCCCAGTCTGTGATCGTGATTGATGGTGCTTCTGGAGTCAGCCGATCGCCTGCTGTTGGTTCATTTATTTATGGTAGTCCGATTCCGACTCCCATGCCTGTTGATCCGACAACAGGGTTAATGCCGAGAACTAATTACCCCGATTCCTATCCCTATGTAAGGGAGAATGTGATCAATTCTACGCTGATTAATCCAACTTTGATTAATCCCGTCATTCAAGACTCAACCCTGGTTAATCCAGTAATTGTAAATAATTCATGGCGTCGGACACCGTTCAGGGGAGGGCGATCGCGCGTTATTATTACCTATCCGCGGTAAGGGGGAGTAGGGGAAGTAAGTACATAAATTATTTTTATTTCTCTGTTCTTGTTCCTCTGAGCATCTTCAGCTCCTCTAGGAAGTAAACTGAGAACCAAGAATCATGGTACCGATGCCAACGTCAGTAAAGATTTCTAGTAGCAAGGCGTGGGGAATGCGTCCATCAATAATGTGTGCTGCACGTACTCCTTGAGCAAGCGATCGCACACAACAATTAACTTTTGGAATCATCCCACCGCTGACTACACCATTGGCAATTAAATCGCGGGCTTCACGAATATCTACTTTAGGAATCAAAGTAGATGAGTCTTGATAATCTTTTAAAATCCCCCTGGTGTCGGTCAGTAAAATTAACTTTTCTGCCCCTAATGCTGCTGCTATTTCTCCAGCCACAGTATCGGCGTTAATGTTGTAAGCTTGTCCCGACTCGTCGGCGGCTACGCTGGAAACTACAGGAATATAGCCATTGCTAGCTAGTGTATCCAAAATCTTGATATTTACATTGCTAACTTCCCCCACAAAGCCAATGCCTTCTTGACCTTGAGGACGGGCTGTAAATAGATTACCGTCTTTGCCGCAAAGTCCTACTGCTAAGCCTCCAGCTTGGTTAATTAGGGAGACAATTTCTTTATTGACTCGACCGACTAAAACCATTTCTACCACATCCATTGTGGGGGCATCAGTGACTCGTAGACCATTCTTAAATTGCGGTTCGATTCCTAGTTTATCTAACCAACTGTTAATTTCTGGGCCTCCGCCGTGTACTAATATTGGGCGCAAGCCGACACAGGATAAAAACACGATGTCGCGGATGACTTGATCCTTGAGTGTGCTGTCTTTCATTGCTGCGCCCCCATACTTCACAACAACGGTACGACCGGTGAATTGTTGAATGTAAGGTAATGCTTCGCTTAGCACGCGCACACGAGTGGCTTCAGCTTGCCTGATGTACTCGGTATCATTGACTGTCATGAGGAGCCGCCATTGAGAGTTAAAACCTATTCCAGTCAGTGTAGAAGACTTTGTAACTCCTCACAATCTCTGATGCCATCGCGTGCGTATATTTGTTTTGAAGGCGCGATTTTAGGTAGGTGTTTTGAGAATGCTAGGAATTGCTTCAAGTACTCGCTTGGCAATTTCTTCAGGGGTTTCTCCCTCTTGCACGGTGATTCGCAAATCGGCTTGGGAGTAAAGTGGTGTTCGTTGTTCAAGGAGCGATCGCAACTTGCCTTTGGGATCAACATCTTGCAGAAGTGGTCTTGTAGTATCCTCGATTAAGCGGCTGTAAAGTAGTTCTATTGGCACATCTAGCCACACAATTAAACCATGGTGTAAGTAACCCCAGTTTTCTTGCCGTAATATAATACCTCCACCAGTTGCTATAGTCAACTTTGTATAAGCACAGACTTGCGCCAGTATGTCGCTTTCTAACTGGCGAAACTCTGCTTCACCTTCTTGGGCAAATAACTGATTGATGGATTTACCTGCTGCTTTGGCAATGACATCATCTGTATCCACAAACCCATAGCCCAGGTGCTTTGCCAGTAAACGCCCTACTGTGGTTTTCCCTGCGCCCATCATCCCAATTAAGTACAGATTGACTCCTCGCAATAAGCTGCTCACCAGTCGCTTCGCTCCAGTTATAAGTTATGAATACTGAGTCATGAGTTGTCTGAACTTCTCAATCTAGTTTACCTCTGTGCATTCAGGCGACTTTCTTGAATGTAGTTTTTCAGTTGTCTTTCAAAAATTGTATTATTCATCAATAAATGACTCTCTTTGTCTTCACTTAATTTAAAATTTTCCTCGAATAGACGTTCGATTATATACTCTTTTAATACTGTTGTTTGGGTAAAACTGGATGCTTCCTTTTCAATTAGTTTAGTCTAAATCAGTGGCTTTTTCTTTGTGATTCTTTATTGAGGTAGTTGCTGGTTGTATTTTTTTATGTGTTTAAAGTAACCAAGGCAATATATTAACGACTCTTCTATAAAATCAGAATAAATAAACAATAATTTTATAACAAATTTAGTAACAATCGTTAGGTGACTTGGCGTTGTTGCTTCGGTATCTTTAGGCTTAACGTAAATTTAACAAAGCTTGTTGGAAACTTTATCCAAACAATTTCTGTCTACATAAACAATCAAAACTCTATGTCTGGTGGGGAAATTTTAGATATAAAAAATACTGTGTTTCTAGTAGCACAGTGTGCAACTTCTAAAAGTTGAGTAATAACAGGCCTCAATCAATAAAATGTTTCCGATAAAGGTGTAAATAATGACTCCATTTCCGACATTGTACAAAAAACATTTGCCAATTTTATGGTTTAGGCATAAAAACTACTGCATATTCCACCTGAGTAAGCCCCAATTAATAAATGTAGTATGAATGAGGTGTCAAACCATGACTCGAATTCGTGATGTTGTACAAAAAGCTTTAGCAACTGGCTATTTGACTGTAGAAGCAGAAAATCAACTAAGACAACTGTTGACTACTCGCTATGACTTGGAAGATTTTAATGCTTTCATGACTTTGCAAGAAGCTGCGATGACTGGTAAGGTCAAGCAAGAATCCAGAGAGCGTTGTAGTATCAAATAGGTATTCATCGGCGGGAGGGTTTATCTTCATCCTCAAAATCGTCATCATCGAAAAATTTCCAATCATCATCATCCGCATCCGCATCCGCATCCGCTTGATTGGTAGTCGGTGGTTGATGGGGGGGGATAATTACCCGGTAATCGGCATCGTAAATTGATTCAGTTTTTCCCGCAGCAGTATTTTTTGGTTCCCGGTAGCTGTAGGAGTAAACCGAACCAGACTGAGAACTGCTTTTAGGTTCTGGTTGTTGACGTTCGTAGGTTTGAGAGTCTCTAGCTTGTTGAGTTTTAGCGCCAGGGATAGACTCTTCTTCGGGCTTTTTATCAAAGTTCCAATCATCATCTCCACTACTATTTGTCTCCCAATCATCAAATTCATCACTGGTAGGGTATTTTGTTTTACTAGCTGATGGTGGAGGACTAGCCGGAGAGGGTGTAGGTTCTTGTCTACGAGTTGCCTTCGCACGTGATGAAGTTGGTGTTGATTTATAAGAAGTTTGGCGTTGCCCTCCTGTAAAATAATTGGATAACTTAAACAAAGTAGCGATCGCTATAGATGTGAAAGCACCAGTGGCAGTACTAAACAAAATCCATATCGCTAGTGGTAATGGTCGACTCCGCATACCCAAAAATACTAGCGATAGGGCAGGTGACCAATTTTGGACTAACAGTAGTGTTAGTCCTCCCAGCAGAGCCACCAATAGAATTAAACGAATTACAGCCATAGGGATGAGGAACGGATAAAGGATAAAGGATGAAGAATGAAGGCTGAAGACTGAAGACTGAAATTTTATACTTCATACTTCATACTTCACGCTTCACACTACACACTACACACTTCATACTTTAGCGACGACCTTGCCACCGCTGAATTGGGATGCAGTCAATATCCAGTTGATCTAAAGCACGGGCAACTACAAAATCAACTAAATCCTCAATGGTTTGGGGATTATGATACCAAGCGGGAATAGCAGGCACAACTCTGACTCCAGCTTCTGCCAAAGTTGTTAAGTTACGCAGGTGAATCAGGCTAAAAGGAGTTTCACGGGGGACGATGACTAGCTTTCGTCCTTCTTTGAGTTGGACATCTGCGGCCCGCTCTAGTAAGTCGGAACTTAAGCCAACTGCTAGCTTGGCCACTGTACTCATACTGCATGGCATAACAATCATTCCCAGAGTGGGAAAGGAACCACTGGCAATACCAGCTCCGACATCGCTCCAAGGATGACAGCGTAGTTTACCCAGGAGTGCAACTCCAGCTTGCTCTCGCCAGAATTGCTCTTGTCCAGTAGGTTCTGGTGGCATACGGGTATCTTGCTCCGATTGCCAAACCATGTAGGTTGATTTAGAGGCAACTAGTTCAATGGTATACTCCGCTTCTAATAGGAACTTGAGAGCACGAACGGCGTAAATCAGACCAGATGCGCCTGATACGCCTAAAATCAAAGGCTTAGTATTGTTTGACACAGAAAAATTAGTGGATTTTACTCTTCCTCAGCATAAGGGTCTAGGTCGTCAGACTCCATGTCGTTTGGTAAGTAGAGATCTGAAGGATCATCATTGGAACCACCGAGAGATGAGCCTTTAGCTACACCATCGCTACCAACAGTTACCAAATCAATTTGCTGGCGGTAGTAATCGACACTTTTAACTTGTACAGCTACGCGATCGCCTAATCTATAGGAAGCGCGATTTTTGCGACCAAATAACGCCTGTTGTCTGGCACGATATTCATACCAATCGTCTTTGAGGGAGCTGACGTGGACTAGTCCTTCGACCCTCAAAGGCACACCAGGATTACCGCTGGACTCAAACTCTGCTGCTGGTACTTCAATTTCTACAAAGAAACCGTAGGATTGAACACCAGTAATCACGCCTTGAAAAACTTGACCAATGCGCTGTTTCATCAGTTGGGCTTTTTGCAGCCCTGCTAAATCAGCTTCAGCTTCTTGGACTTCTTTTTCTCTATCGTTGATCTGGACAATTACCCTAGTCAAATCGCTTTGAAGTTCTTGTTGCAATTCTGGGGGTAAAACGTTCCAGTTGATTTCCTCATGACAGGAGGAGTGGCGGAGATTCACACGCTCTTTGACACGAGTATTGCGGCGATCGCGCCCGTGTTCCAGTAGCGAATAAAACACTCTCTGCATCAGCAAATCTGGGTAACGCCGCAAGGGGGCACTAAAGTGGGTATATTGCGGTAGCGCTAGACCAAAGTGAGATCCTTTGGTAGTGCTATATACAGATGGCTTGAGGGTGTCTTGCAACAAGTAAGTTAGAACTTGCTCAGAAGGAGATTCGGCAAAAGCTCTGGTCAACTGTTGATAATCTAGGGGTTGGATATCTACTTCTGGATCTAGTGAGAGTTCCACGCCTAAATTGACTGCCAACTTCAGCATTTCTTGGACATCTTCGATATCCGGTGAGCCTTGGACTCGCCAAATGGCGGGGATACCTAGGGCGCTTAAGTGGTTTGCAATCAGTTGATTAACTAGCAGCACGAACTCCGTTAATAGCGATCGCACAGGTAAATCATTCACCACCACGGCTCCCAGAATCCCCTCATCGTAGTAGGGATTTTGGCTAGGCGGCAGATTCAACTGTAGGCTACCACGAGCCAAGCGTGCCTGTTTCACTGCTTTTTGCAAAGTTTGCAGGTCTTGTAGGATCTCGATCACCTCTGCGGATTTCTCTTTAGATTGACCTGCCAAAATTGCTTGAGCTTGTTCTGTAGTTAGTGCTGTGTCTACTTTGATGACGCTGGATTGAATTTCCCATTCCACTACTTGTCCTGATTGTGGAGCAATCGTAATTAAAAAAGAGATGGTTAAGCGATCGCTTCCAGGTACTAAAGAACAGCGTTCTGCCACTGTATCTGGCAGCATTGGCAACATTAACTCTCCTAGATAAACTGACTTTCCTCGCTTGAATGCTTCTCTATCTAGGGGTTCATCGGGTTGAACATAATGGGAAACATCACTGGTATGAACGCCCAAAAGCCAATGTCCGGATGAGGTTCTTTCCACGCTGAAAGCATTTTCTATAACCTTGTCACCATTCACCCCGGCGATGGTTAAGGTAAACAAATTACGTAAATCCAGCCGATTTTTCAGGTCTGCTTTGAGCAGCCTTTTGGGCAACTTGGCTGCTGCTTCTAGAACGTTCTCCGGGAAATTGCGGGAAAGATCATGCTTACATGTTACCAAATCTATATCAGCAGCGGCTTCAGCGTCGCTACCGAGGATTTGGACTACTCGACCCAGTGGGGGATATTGTGCCAATGGGTAACGTAGGACTTCTACGTGGGCAAGGTGATCGATCGCTTCTTCCAATTTCGCGCCGTTGGTTTGAATTTTGAGTTCAAACAGCAGTCGATCATCTAAGGGTACAGCCCGAAAACCGCTTTCTACCTGCTTGATCCGTGCCAGTAAAGTGTGGTTAGAACGTTCTAGAATTAGCTTGACTTCTCCTTCGGGTGAACGGCGGCGACTACCTTCTTTGAGAACTCTCACCAAAACGCGATCGCCATTCCAAGCATTACTTAGATGACTTTCGCGGATGTAAATATCTTCGGCTCCTTCTACATCTTGAATAGCGAAGCAAAAGCCTTTACTAGAACAACGAAGTTTTGCTTCAATTATTCCTTCTTCTGCGACACGGCGGTATTTCCCTCGTTCTTTTACTAAAATACCGATTTTTTCCAGAACATCCAAGGCAATGTGAAGTTTTTGTAAGCTGTCTTCATCCTCGCAACCCAGTTTCTTTTCCAAAACTTTACGAGCTACCAATTTATCATCGGTGAAATTGGCAAGGAGTGTAGCGATTGAAAATTCCATGCAGTGAACCGACCTTTGGTCAAAACATCATTTTTTGAGGAAACTTACGTGCGGGGGTTCCCCTCCGCCCTTGCAAAGCGTCCGTTGTTTAATCTGGTTCTTTCCTGTATGCCCTCACAGCTTACAGACACTAACTGGAAACGAATTGCCCTGCGGCAAAGCTCCCGAAGTTCCAAGGGAAGGAAGCCGACCCTTGAACTTCTCACTGCACGACGCTCTCAGAGTTCGCCTGCGTTTAAGTCCCTTCATCTAACCAAACTTAGAAAGTACGCCTGATTAAAATTTTGCCCCACTAGGTAATTATGCAACGGTTTTTGAGAAGCTGGGTTTAGAGAATCCATGTTGCCCAAAAGCCTTATGCGGAGAAAACCACAGGTGTTTGATTGTCTAGACTGAAGGTAATCTTACGCCATTAGACTCTGATGTTTAACTAGGAGAAACTGCCGGTAAACCCAATTTTCCCACATGTAGAATCGGTAACAATTAGGTAAGCAGCTTAATAAGCAGTGAGGGCGAACCTTATCTTCATTATTGTAGATTTAGAGCGCACTTCCAGAAAATAGTTCTGGATATCGAGTTGGGTAATTAGTATAGCATTACCAGCAAGACTACCCAGGTAAGTTAGCACTAGCTAAAAATTTCTTTAAAAAAGAGCTCCTGCTACAATTGGGACACAGGGCAAGACACTAATAGCACTTTGATGAGCCAGAGGATGGAACTCTATGCCTGCTCATCACCTCCAATAAACTAGTGACACAAAAAAAGCTTTCGGCTTTTTGCTAAATCCTTTTCTACCCACAGGGTAGTTAGTAGACCTCAAGTTAAAAAGCCTCTAGGTATCTACTGTGAACCAAATTGGTCATCTGCCACCACAGTTTTAAATTAAGCAAAGCTTCGTTTAAAATTTGGGTTTGTGTGGATATCACAAAGGGGTGATACCTAGCTAGAGCACACAGATAGCATCGACTCCGTTATTAACCAGATTTAGATTGGTGGCAGTATTATGTTGGCTCAATTCCAGAGCTTGTATCCCAATGGCAGTCTTATTTCTGAATTATTGCAAATTTTTCAAGGAAAATATATTGTCCGGGCAAGCGTACAAATTGAAGGCGTAACCCGTTCTACTGGTATGGCATCGGCAGAAACAGTAGAAGCAGCAGAAGACCTAGCCAGAACTAGAGCGTTAATAGTTTTAGGTATCACGAATGCGCCACAGGAATCAATAACTTCCTCAAACCCAATCTTGCAAGCGCAGCTCAACCCTTCTTTGAGCACAAAAGGTGAATTTCATGAGTCTGCTTACTCCTCTGCAAAAGATGGAGATTTTGCCAGTAGTCCTTGGTCAGTAAGTAGTAGCAAAGAAATATATATACCGCCCTCTAGCGGACAGAAAATTAAATCAAATCCGATAACAACTGACAACATAGACACGCCAGCAGTTTTTCCCGTGGTACAACTGACAACTGACATGCGAAGCGCAGATAAAAGCGATACCTACAGCCAGGAATTAGACCAACAGTTTTCTGTGACTGCTAACCGAGAATTCCAATTCGATACCCCGGTGGAAAATTTGGAAATCTCTGGTAATCAACTGGAAATTCAACCCTTGCTAGGTACTTCTGCTAGTAATGTCACACCATTTACACCGCGCAGCTATAGTCCTCAAGAGGATGTAGTTACCCAAACAGGGACAGGAAGGAAAAAGAAGAAGGCTGAACCCGTAGATTTGTCTGATGTAATTGCTAAAACAGATGTCGAACTTCAGCGCTTAGGCTGGACACCAGAACAAGGACGAGAGCATTTAATTCAAACCTACGGTAAGCGAGGACGCACTTTGCTGACGGAAGAGGAACTGCATGGATTCCTCAAATACCTCCAATCTCAGCCAGATCCAGTAGCGGGATTTTAGTTAGTTTTTTGTCCTTTGTCATTTGTCATTGGTCATTAGTAAGGGCTGATGGTAGGAAATGTGGACTGTTACAATATTCAGACACAGGACTTACGCAACTGGCATATTATTTTAAGTTCGTAGTAAGGACTTTAGTCCTTATTTTGAGGACTAAAGTCCTCACTACAAACAAAAAATTGAGATTTTTGTGACACTTGCGTAAGTCCTGATCTCGTTAAAATTTATAACAGTAAGCGAGCCTATTTCTAACCCCTCCCTGCTTGCGGGGAGGGGTTAAAAGTGGGATTAAAGTAGTCAATACCGAATAAAGACTACTGACTATTAATTGACAACAGCAACTGCTGGACGGCTACCAGCAGCGTGACGGTCAATTACTTGGTCAATCAAGCCATATTCCTTAGCTTCCTCTGGTGACATGAAGAAATCACGTTCAGTGTCTTCAGCAATCCGCTCAATTGGTTGACCAGTGTGTTCAGCTAAATAGTCGTTTAGCCGCTGCTTGTGGTACAGAATTTCTCGCGCCTGAATTTCAATATCAGTCGCTTGTCCTTGAGCACCACCTAGAGGTTGATGAATCATAATCCGAGAATGAGGTAGACTCATTCGCTTACCCTTAGCACCAGCACTGAGGAGGAAAGCGCCCATACTCGCCGCCAGTCCGGTACAAATGGTACAGACTTCAGGGCGAATATGCTTCATAGTATCAAAAATGCCCATGCCAGCCGTCACTGAACCACCGGGAGAATTGATGTACATATAAATGTCTTTCTCCGGGTCTTCAGCATCCAAATACAGCAGTTGGGCAACAATCAAGTTAGCAATGTTGTTATCAACTTGTTGTCCCAAAAAGATGATGCGCTCACGTAACAGCCGTGAGTAGATATCGAAGGCGCGTTCACCTCGACCCGATTGTTCAATAACGATAGGAATCATGAAACTGTGCTTGTGGCTATTTTAAATACATTTTATCGATGACAGCACTAAACTGGAGTTCATTTCTCGTGTTCTTGGGCAAATACAATCATCGACTTCTTGTAGAAGTTGATCAAGGGCGATCGCTTACAGTGTGTTCGGTAAGAATAAACTACAGCAGGATGAGCATTGCAATACCCACGCTACAAGCTCTCTCAGCCCACAATCTCCTTTAATTTATCAGGGCACTTTTAGCCATAAAAGAAGTCTACAAAAAATATCCACATTATTTGAGGAGGAACAAATCAAAAAAACCTCCAATTGTTACTAACTCCATATCTCGGCGTTTGCTGCACAGCTTTGGCAATGTGGTGACTAAACCGATAACTAAATGCAAAGTGTTAGTGTAATCCTGTCGAATATTTGTAGTATTTTAAACATTTCTTCAGTATTTCTCTAAGCAATTATCCGATTATTTTTGTAAAATTTCGGTAAATCAACATTACGAGGTGTATTCAGAATAACCAGTTGCATTTCAAATGCTATCCATCCACAAAAGACGTGCCATGCGGGAAAAATTTTTACAAGCTGCTATCATCACCTTCTTACTCCACCTGATAGCAGGACTTAGCCCGAATACTAGAATTCAGACAAAGGCAGCATCACCTGTACCGGAAATGTCAACACCGATTATTAGCTTACTGTTGCGCTCTTTCGAGTAAAATATTTCACCAATTGCACAGGTGTAGGTAATAATCAGGACTTACGCAAAAGTTGCCAAAAAGCTTAATTGATCGAGCCGCCTTCTCTACGAGAGGCTTTCGCCAACGCGCAGCGTCTAGCACAGAAGAACGCCGAGAATTCGTAGAGTGTGCGTAAGTCCTAATAATGCTAACCATTTTGTACCTCTATAGTAGCCTACTACCCAAGGGGTAAATCACTCTCATCGGGTTTGTGGACTATCTATATAGGCATCTAGGCTAACACTCCTGGGAACAAGGTAGACTGAGCAAAGAAGGCAACTACTTTGCATTTGATCATGACTAATCGCCTTGCTGAAGCTAAGAGCCTTTACCTCCGCAAACACGCCGAAAACCCGATTGATTGGTGGTCTTGGTGTGATGCAGCACTTGCAACTGCAAGGGCGCAAAATAAACCCATTTTTCTCTCCATTGGCTACTCTAGTTGTCACTGGTGTACTGTAATGGAAGGTGAGGCTTTTTCTGATCTAGCCATTGCCGAGTACATGAATGCCAACTTCCTTCCTATCAAAGTAGATAGAGAAGAAAGACCTGACCTCGATAGCATTTATATGCAGGCTTTGCAGATGATGAGCGGTCAAGGGGGTTGGCCTTTGAATGTTTTTCTTTCCCCTGAAGATTTAGTACCGTTTTACGCTGGTACTTACTTCCCTTTGGAGCCTCGCTATGGTCGCCCTGGCTTTTTACAAGTGTTGCAAGCGCTTCGCCGCTACTACGACACAGAAAAACAGGACTTACAGCAACGCAAAGCCTTAATTATTGAGTCGCTGCTCACGTCTGCGGTGTTAGAAGACGGCGCTACAACAGAGCTAGAAGACGATGAATTCCTGTGGGAAGGTTGCGAAACCAGCACAAGCATAATTACTCCCAGGCAAGACGGCAATAGTTTCCCAATGATTCCTTATGCGGAATTAGCATTGCGGGGAACTCGATTTAATTTTGAATCCCGGCATGATGGCAAGCAAGTTTGTACCCAGCGAGGACTAGACTTAGCATTGGGTGGTATTTACGACCATGTAGGTGGTGGTTTTCATCGCTACACTGTTGATCCTACTTGGACTGTGCCTCACTTTGAAAAGATGCTCTACGACAATGGGCAGATTGTAGAGTACTTGGCAAATTTGTGGAGTGGAGAAATACAAGAACCAGCTTTTGAACGGGCAGTTGTTGGTACTGTGCAATGGTTAAAGCGGGAAATGACTGCCCCTGAAGGTTACTTCTATGCAGCTCAAGATGCTGACAGCTTCATTAACCCCACCGCAGTAGAACCAGAGGAGGGAGCTTTTTACGTCTGGAGTTACAGCGAACTACAACAATTGTTAACACCTGATGAACTAACGGAATTACAACAACAGTTTACAGTAACCCCTAACGGCAACTTTGAAGGACAGAATGTCTTGCAGAGGCGTCATGTCGGGCAACTAAGTGCAACACTGGAAACTTCACTAAACAAGCTGTTTATTGCCCGCTATGGTGTTTTATCTGAGTCATTGGAGACTTTTCCTCCTGCTTGCAACAACCAAGAAGCAAAAACTTCCAACTGGCCAGGTCGCATTCCTTCTGTGACAGATACGAAGATGATTGTCGCCTGGAATAGCTTGATGATTTCCGGATTAGCAAGGGCTGCTGGGGTGTTTCAACAACCGTTGTACCTGGAATTAGCAGCGCGGGCGGCGAATTTCATCCTAAATCATCAGTTTGTGGATGGACGTTTTCACCGTCTCAATTATGCAGGTCAATCCTCTGTTCTAGCTCAGTCTGAAGATTACGCCTTTTTTATTAAGGCACTGCTAGATTTACACACTTGCGTACCTGATCACAAGCAATGGTTAGAAAAAGCGATCGCTATCCAAGATGAATTCGACGAATTTCTCTGGAATGTTGAACTAGGTGGATATAATAACACGTCAAGCGACTCTAGTCAAGATTTAATTGTGCGGGAGCGCAGTTATGCAGATAATGCTACACCATCAGCTAACGGAGTAGCGATCGCAAACCTTGTCCGTCTCGCCCTGCTCAGCGATAATTTAGATTATTTGGATTTAGCTGAACAAGGGTTAAACGCTTTTAAGAGCGTGATGCATCGCGCTCCTCAAGGTTGTCCCAGTTTGTTTACAGCCTTGGATTGGTATCGTAACTCCACCTTGATTCGCAGCACAAAAGAGCAAATCAACTCTCTAATTCCTAAGTATTTGCCAACCGCTGTGTTTGCAGTAGTATCTGATTTACCGCAAGGGAGCGTTGGGTTAGTTTGCCAAGGTTTGAAGTGCCTTGCACCAGCAGAAAGTGTAGAACAGTTATGGCAGCAAATACAGCAGAGTCAAACTAGGGCGTAAAAAGACAAGGAAGGGGATTTATGGACAATGAGTCCAGTTTAACTGCTATTGTGTTGGCGGGCGGTAAGAGTTCTCGCATGGGTCAGGATAAAGCCTTAATTCCCATTCAAGGAATACCATTGTTGCAGCGGGTTTGTGGCATTGCTCAAGCCTGTGCCAATACTGTTTATGTAGTCACTCCCTGGCCAGAACGTTATCAAGACTTGCTTTTGCCTCATTGCCAGTTTATCCGAGAAATACCTTTGTTTGAAGAAACTGGTCAAAAACCTCTACCCCACGGGCCATTAGTCGGGTTTGCCCAAGGACTAGCGCAAGTCAAAACAGATTGGGTACTACTGTTAGCTTGCGACTTGCCGAAGTTGCAGATTGAAGTATTGCAAGATTGGGCAACTAGACTTGATAAAGTGGGGGATGAAGCGATCGCAGCTTTAGCTCATCATCCCAAAGGCTGGGAACCTTTGTGTGGTTTCTATCGCCGTCGCTGTTTGCCACAACTATTAGAGTTTATCAACCAAGGGGGGCGATCGTTTCAGCAATGGCTTGGGCAACATTTGGTAGAAGTTTTACCCTTACTAGAACCAGAAATGTTGTTTAACTGTAATACACCAGAAGACTTGACATTAAGTTAATTTAAATATGCATCGTCGTTGGCTTTTATCTACTTTAGCAATTTTGTTGAGTTTAGTTTTAGTTGCTTGCACTACTGCAACTACTCAGGAGCCACAGGCAAAAGTGGCGAATACTACTCAAACGACTAACACGAACTCTCAGCAATTACCAAAAGGAGGAGCAAAAAGAGTTGTCGCTCTTTCCTCATTATCGGCTGATATTATTTCTCAACTTGATAGCACAAAAATTGTAGGAATCACTGGCAGTAAATTATTCAATAATGACCCGCGATTTCAAGATATTCCGCGCGTTAGCGAAGGTCAAACTCCTCCTAATTTAGAAAAAATTGTCGCACTCAAACCAGATTTAGTTATCGGTGCTGAAGGTTTTTCTAACGTGCCAATTCAAAAACTCAAGCAGTTAGGAATTCCAACGTTTCTGACCAAGGTTAATAACTGGAAATCTCTAGAAGAACTTACCAAAACACTAGCTGAGTCCATTGATAGCAATCCTCAACCTTTGTTAAATCGGTATAAAACTTTTTTACCAGACAAAGTAACTCAGACATCTTCTGCTTTGGTGCTGGTTAGTCGTCAACCAATTCTAGCGCCGAATAAAAACAGTTGGGCAGGGGATTTACTTGCGAAATTTCAGGTAAAAAATCTGGCAGCAGAATTACAAGGCAAAAGTCCAATTGGTGGATATGTGACGCTTTCAGCTGAGAAAGTTCTAGAAGCAAATCCAGAAGTGATCATTTTGATTAATTCCCCACAAGGAAATTCAGAAGCAGGACTTTTAGATTCCTTGAAAAAGGAAGCTTTCTGGCAGCAACTGCAAGCGACTAAAAAGAATCGAGTCTATGTATTTGATTATTTTGGTTTGATAAATCCAGGCAGTATAGATGCAATTGAAAAAGCTTGCCAGCAGCTTAAAAAAGCTTTTTCATAAACCATTAATTATAAATACCTTTAGGAACTATAGTAATCCGATTTGATTCGTGAACTGACTCGTAGAGACAGGGAATGGAGAATGGGGCATGGAGAAAAAGTAATAAAGATGTACTAAATTTTTTTCAAAAATCAAATATTAGTCCTATACCAAATAATCAATCCCTTAATTGGAAGTTCCTTAATCTTTTGCAGAACCAATGGGTTTTCTCGCAACAGAAATATTCTTTCTACCTTTAGGAGAAGGAGGGGTAAGGCTGCGGAAATACAGCCCTCCGACGGTGAATAAAAACACTAGATATCCGACTGCTTGGACGATATAAAGGTTTTCTCTATAACCAAACAAAGCTTTAAGAATAATGCCAGGAAACTGTTCGTCAGGCAAGATTTTGGCAGTATTCCAAACCATTGGCCCCAAAATGCAAGAGTGAATTTTGGTAAAACGTTCGTAGTAGAAACAAAGGTTTTCTGAAGCGCGACTGCTAAGAGCAACGCTAGCAACAGCTTCATCAAACCGTTGCAGTGCAGTGACTACTAAGCCAGCGACAATTAACACTAATAAAACGCCCATTGCTTGGAAAAACAGGCGAATGTTAATCTTAATGCCCCATTTAAATAAAAGTATACCTATTGCTGCCGCCACTATCAGACCACCAAGAGCGCCAATAGTAGGCATTAATCCCTGCTGAAAACTACCAGCAATAAATAAAACGGTTTCAAAACCTTCACGCAGAACGGCAACAAAAATTAAACTAAAAATACCCCATCCAGCGTTGGCGTTTTGTGTTAGTGCGCTGGTGACAGCTCCCTCAACTTGAGCCTTCATGAATCTGGCTTGTTGAGTCATCCAGATTAGCATCCAGCTGAGCATTGCGATCGCCAATACGCTAAATATACCTTCCAACGCTGGCTCAATCACTCCCACGTATTGCGGATAAGCTTTGGCTAGTGCTTGAGTCACCCAACTGAATAGCACACCTATGAATGCACTAACGATAATGCCAACGCCGACACCAGCATATACCCAAGAATTAAATCGGGATTGTTTGGCTTTTTTCAGCAAAGCTAGCACAATGCCAACAACAAGGGCTGCTTCTACTCCTTCTCGGAGTGTAATCACAAAAGTAGGTAAGGCTGTACTAAAATTCATTGTCCAAAGTCCAAAGTCAAGAGTCCAAAGTCAAGAGTCCAAAGTCAAAAGTCAAAAGTCAAAAGTCAAAAGTTAAGAGTCAAAAGTCAAAAGTCAAAAGTCAAAAGTCAAAAGTCAAAAGTCAAAAGTCAAAAGTCAAAAGTTAAGAGTCAAAAGTCAAAAGTCAAAAGTCAATATTTGACTCTTGATTCTTGACCCTTGACTCTTGATTATTAACTATTAGCTAAAATCGCGTAACATCTTTTTCAATTCGAGATTATGCATCTCTTCTTGTCCAATCATGCCCCGCGCGAATTCTTCCAGATAAATACTGGCATTGGTAACAGTTTCCAGCAGAGCTTTATACAGATCCAATGCCTTCTTTTCATGAGATAAGCTTTCTGCCAAAATATCTTTGACTGTATGCTTATAAGTCTCTTCCATTTGGGCAATTTTCAGTGAAGGATGCCCGTCTAAACCTGTAAGAATCTCTCCTACTTGTTGGGCATGAAGTAGAGATTCACTCGCCTGTGCTTTAAAAAAACCCACAATTGGAATACGGTTGGGACCAGTCACCATCAGAGAATAATGTGTATAGCGCACTACTCCCGCTAGTTCAAATTCCATAATGGCGTTCAGCAGATCAATGGTTTTTTTCTGGTCAAGCTCTTGCATCAGTTGTTAATTCAATTTACGAATGGAGTGGCATGAGTAATTTAGTTAAGAGTTAGGTGTTATACTCCGCCTAGGTGTTAAAAAAACAGGCGCTATCTTCACTTTTAACTCCTAAACTATTTCCTCACTTCTCACTCATTTTAAACTTCTTATTCTGAGCATCCCATTAAATTAGACTGCTATCGTTGCGCTTGGGTGCTTGATTTGTCGATCACTTTTTGAGAGTTTTGCTCAATGGTTGTCACTAGCTTGGTAACATCATTAGGAATTTTAACTGCTTTAGCCGGTGGAATAGCAGAGGGCCAAACTTTTATCAGTTCAGCCATGCTAGCCTCGATCGCTTTGTGTGCTTCGGGATCTTGTTGAGCGACTTGGCTAGAAATCCCTTTGTATAATTCACCAGCGTAGAGGACAAAGCCACGGGAATCTTGATACTCAATTGGTGCGGCTACTTTACCGTCTGCGATCGCCGCGCCATATTCTGAGTTGGCTGCATCTAGCAACCCATTAACCGTCTTTAGCACAAATCCCGGTTTTGAGCGTTGATCTGCCGGTAAAGCTGCGATCGCCCCGTCAACTGCTTGCATCGAAGAGGTAAAATCAGTTTTTACTTTGGCATCTTTGGGCTTGGATTTTACTAAATCTTGCAAACTTACCAAAGTTGTCTTAAATTCTTTAACTTTACGCTCATTAAGTTGATCTTCTACATCAACATAAATTTCCTCAACTGGATGCCCAATATGAGGTTCTGCCTGTTTTGGCTGATTTTGATCCAGCAGTTCTTTTGCTACAAAAAGATGCCCTTTCATTAATCCCAATTTAGTCATGTAGTCAACATCTTTTGCTTCACCTGTAAGTACTACTTCCTGAATAGTAACCTGGTCTTTTATTTGGTCGAATTGTTCTTGAGTAATAATTTTTTTAGTAACTAAATCTTCTGGATTCGCGTAGGGACGACTCGCTTGAATTTTGTTCGATAAAGCTGCGATCCCTAGCTTGGCTTCAAACTTATCTAACTCTGACAAGATAGCAGTATTAATGTTAATTTTCGCTTTACTACCATGGCCGCTGTGATTGCTCTGACTCACTACTGCTTCTGTAGCCTGGGGGTTGGAGTTAGCGGCTGGTGCAGATGGATTCTCTGCTGTAGGCGTACTGTTACAAGCACTTAGGCTCACTATTGCCGCAGTCGCAATAGTTAAACAGATATAGCGAAATTTTATCATTTTTACTCCTAGAGATACTTAATTAAAAAGTAGTAATTGAAACATTTCAAACTACTATCAGCAGTTAGGTTTGACGGTATGTCATAGATTTTACTGTTGCATATAATGACACTTTTTATCAACTGATTGAAAAGAATTTGTTAGGATTTAATAATTTTTTTAATTTACAAAGACAGGGTTCTTAGTCGTTAGGTACAAACCAATCAACCTTATGCCCTGCAATGCTAATGGTACTCAGCACTCCTAAAAGTTAGTTCAAGAATTTTTCAGAGGATTTTTAGAGTCGTTGTTAGCGACTACTTCAAAATTACCCATGCAACCGTTTTCTGCGATCGCGTCTTGATGAGGATGAAACATATACTTACCCGGATAGTGAAAAGCAAATTCCAAAATGTGCCTCTCAGCTATACCCATGGTAATTACATCAGTTTTCTCGCTAGGAGTCATGCTCATGCCATAGCGATAGACATCAAAAAAATTAGCGTGGAGGTGAAACGTCACTGCTGGATCGTATTCAATGATGTTGAGAACATACAGCCGAATCAACTGATCTTGATAGATACGAATGGGATGATCCATGTAGTGGTGGGGCAAACCGTTGAAGGCGTAATAATCATTATGGCTATCATCATTTACGTCATAACCAGCCATGACTAGTACTATCTCATCAGCTGGGGGGCGGGGAGTCGGTGGATCAATGATAAACATCCCGTACAGCCCCTTGGCAATATGACGAGTAACTGGTTCAATATGGCAGTGGTACAAGTGAACGCCGTAGGGTTCAGCATCAAATTCATAAATGGTGGCGTTGTTGTTGCTGACTGGGCGAATACCGTCCATTTCAGCTGGATGAATCCCGTGAAAATGTAGAGAGTGAGAATGTCCCGCCCGATTGAGAAACAATATCCGCACGCGATCGCCCTGCTTTGCCCGTAGCGTTGGCCCTGGTATGCGACCGTTTAAATCCCAAATGTTGTAAGATACAGCACTATTGAGTTTAATTATCGAAGTACCCGCAGTTAATTGAAATTCTCGGATGGTGCGCCCATTTTCTTGTTTCAGTGTTCCATAATCAAAATTCCTGAGCATCGTCATCGGCTTAGCTACGTCATCTACATCTGGTGTGCTCATGTCCAGTGGTGGTACTTTGACGATTGACTTACCTTGTGAATTATTTAGCACTTGCCACAGTGCTGCTGCACCCATCACACCAGTACCTGCTAAGCCCAGTTTCATTAGTTGACGACGGCTCCAAAGTTTTTCCTTACCCAGAGCGAAGTTATTGGGCATAACATTACAATTGCGCTTAACGCAAAAAAAGTTGCAAAAGATTTGCAATTACCTCTGTGTATATTATAGGGAGCCAGAACTGTTGTCAATCATTCTCAAATACTTCGGAAGGGGATGGGGGATGGGG
>NZ_JADEXR010000013.1 GCF_015206995.1 aff. Roholtiella sp. LEGE 12411
TACATAATTCGTAATTCGTAATTCGTAATTCGTAATTATGAATTACTGGTTATGAAAACATTTGGTTTCGCGTTACTGTGCAGTCTTCAGGGTTGCTGTTAAGTTCGTCATTTCTAATTCTTCAATTGCGAATTACGAATTACGAATTAGCAATTACACTCTTTCCTGGTGTCTATTGCGCGGTGGAACCACGCTGAACCCTTCCCGAACTCAGTGGTGAAACGCTGCTGCGGCAACGATAGTTTAGGGGTAGCCCTACGCAAAAATAGCTCGATGCCAGGTTTTTAATACACGACACAAAGCCTCCCAAGTCATGACGGGGGGCTTTTGTTTTGGCGTTGCTCAATCCAAATATGAATCCTGCGTAGGCGTGTAGGCGTAGCCCTTTTAGGTTTGTTAAATTAATCACAACTTGCAAGCTAGTCAAGCTAGTCAATGGTCTGCCTCGCCAGTTTTGGTTCAGAAGGCAGAAGGGAACCCAGGTTTTTTTTTCCAACCTCACCAAATCGCGTTGCTCCTCACCCACACAAGACTATACCAAGCTATCCACGAACTACGTCACGGGTCAGTTAGTCCTAGCACTCATGTACAACGAATGCAAGGATAACTGCTGGGCGATATTCTGATCCTGGTATGGACTACTATGAGCAAAAATACCAGGAACTAGTTCTCAAAAACCTTCGGAAAAAAGCTCAGGCTCTTGGTTTGCAACTTATCCCTATTTCTCACTCCACGGAATGTGTTTCTTGAAAGAGGGATATCTTTCACAACAATCCACGATAACGAATAAAAACCAAAATCACTGCCCATGACCCCAACGCAACTTTCACTGCAACCAGGATATTCAGCAAGGGGACAACACCCCCACTGAAAAGTGCGCCCATCTCTCCGTGCGGTAACTCAATTCCAGCCAGAGTTATAGCCGCGAGTACAATGAAAACCAGAACCGAAACTTTTTCCCATATAGCGGCGTGGTAGCGCTGGTAAATTTCTTGCATCCACTCTGGTGAAGAGGTAATAGCAATCAACCCGATCGCTGTTCCACCCGCCACCCCGGACGCAAAACCACCGCCAGGACTAAGATGTCCCCGAATAGCTAGTTCGATACTTACCATCGCAGCAATAGTTGCTCCCAGACGCGCCAGGACAATGGATGGTTCATCGGTGAAACGATAGATGGCGCAGGACGGCTTTTCATTCGCCAGCATAAAATTCGCTCCCATGATCGCGATCGTAAATACCACCACCTCGAAGATAGTGTCGTATAACCGATTCCTGAGAATGATCACTGTAACTGCATTGGGTATGCCTCCATCTTTGACAATCGATTCAACGATGGAGAAATCCGGTACGACTGGCGCTGAATTCGGCAAGATGAGCATTTTTACATACAGCGCTATCCCTGCTGCAATGTAGATCCATTTCATTTATTTATGCTCCTCCCTTGAATCTGGTGTACTTACATAACTCAGGATTGTCGCTGGTGATGCAAGTTCGGTTTGCATAATTTCATAGATACGTTTTACCCTGATGGCGGTGTGATAAAACTGTTTTTCGTCCTCACTTGTTACCTGTTCTCGTCTGACACAGGTTGCATGGACTTCTTTATCCATCAGCGCTCGTTGCAAAGCTTGGGTATTTGGGTAGGGAACAAGTTCCAAACGCATCTGGCGTTTGCCAAAAATTTTGCGTAAGTCATCCATCAATTGCCCAAAATGGTGTTCGTCATCTGTCTCGATCGCCTCGTTTTCAACCAAGCCAAGACGCATCACCAGGGATGAACGCACGGCGATCGCGTAAAGGGTAATTGCCAGCATAGTACCCACCAATGCTTCAGTTAAAGCAACATCTGGCGCTCCCAAAACTGCATATACCATTGCCGCCACCGCTCCCAAGATGCCCCGAATTACCAGTGCATGGTATGGATTAACCTGAGATACCACCATAGACGCAGCCAACGGTAACAGGGCGATGATCACATAGAGATAGCTATCATTCATGGCTACCCTCGTTAGTAGAACAGTAAGCCAACACATACCCCAGTACTGTATTCCAGATGGCCAAGGAGATGAGAGCAAGGATGAGTAGCGGCCATCTGCTGGGTATTTTTAAGAGTAGCCCGATGATGATACTCATTGATCCAAGGGTATCTGCAACCGAAAGACTATGGAGTTTGAACAATAGCGATCGCTTGCCCAACAGGGGAAAGGTTCCCCAAAACCAGAAGAAAAGTCCTAAACCTATGCAGGTATAACTGAAAAAGTCAATCATACTTCATTCATTCGTTTGAGTACATGAGCCAGCAACATTAATCCAGCATTTCCCACACTGAGGATGATCACCCCGACAACCCCAATCATCCAATCATCGCGCAAGAGGGATACGACCAGAATCATGATTGAAGTTTTGGTGGCAGCACTGGCAAATGCGAGCATTTTTTGCCAAATATCATCATCTTGCCATGCCTCATACATGGGGATGAGCAGTGCCAAAATCATGGCAATCAATACCACATTCAGATTCATTGTTTTCTCCTGCGTCGCACCCAATGTACCTCGTACCAGCCTTCTTCGTGGTATTTCAAAACAACAGTCTTTGGTGTAAAGGTAATTAAGAATATATCCAGAAATATCAGCCCTGGTGTGCGTCCTGGTTTAACTCGTTCCATTGTTATATCTTCGTGGTGATGCGGGCGGAGGATGATTTGAAATGCCTCAATATACGCCTGCGGAATTGCCACCATGATTTCACCCAGCACACGCACCCAATCTTTTAATGATTCCCTAGCTGTTTTACCACCGGGCAATAGAAGTGCGATGCTGATGCCAATGATGATATTTGCCACACTCAAATCGGCAGTGAGCAAAAACCAGATAGTTAGTCGCAATATTAGATTTAAATACCCAACCATGCAAATCCCTTCCAGAACAACAGGATTAAAATCAGACTCATGACACCGATCAAATGGTCAAATTGTTCAAGGACACGCGGTAACTTGATTATTGAATGTTTAAAAATTAGTAAGTACGCCAACCATCCAACGCCGATAGTTGCGAGGGGTTTGATGATATTCGCAACGGTGTACGCCTCGTAATACACAACATTAGCTAGAATTAGCCCACCGAGCAATAAAATCATAGCTGCCCAGAAACCAGGCTTTAAATCCGCTTTTCCCCCACGCGGCAGAAATATGAATTTGGCAAAGGATATTGCTGTTCCGAGGGCTGCAATATTCATGGCGATCGCTTGCCAAGGTAGCAAATTCTTCGTTGTCAATACCTTCGCCCCAAAGCCGGACAACAAAGGAAAGCCAGATATTGAGAAGCTAGCGATCACCAAGGCAATCCAAACCGGGGTAGCGATCGCTTGATGTTGCAGTTCCTTGAAATTTCGACTCGGTAAAGCCCCCGCAATCAGAAAAAGCGCTGATTTGACCAGTCCGTGCGTCAGCGCATAAAAACCACCCACGGACGGTGCAGCAAGGATAAAGCCTAACTGCGAAACCGTGTGAAACGCCAGCATCCGCTTGGTATCTTTTTCAAAGACTGCATAGAATACTCCCAGAAGCGCAGTGGCAACTCCGAAGATTCTCACGATCGGGTCAATCTCTTCCACCATCAGCGCACACCGCACTAATGGATAGACACCAGCTTTTACCACAACTCCCGACAGCATCGCCGACACTGGCGTTTCCGATTCGGAGTGGGTCAAGGGCAACCATAATCCTGATACAAAAATTCCTCCTTTTGTCAAGAGTCCCAAAAAAATCAGAGCAAGGGCCTCTGGAGGTGCTACGCGCAAACCTGCAAAACTAAATGAATGATGTGCCTGATAGACCAGCACCGCGCCAACCAGATAAAAAAGCATTGCCACGTTGCTGATAAATAGATAGCGTAAGGCAACCCAAATCGATCGGTCAGTCCGGGGATAAGCAATCAATAGAAATGCGGCAATACCACTTACCTCTAACGCCACGTATAAACTGATCAAATCCGCACAGGCAAACGCGGCATTTACACTGCCGTGCAAGATGATGAGTTGTGCGTAAAAAAAAGCTGTCTTATCGCTCTGCCAACAGTAGAGGATGACTGCTGCCGTCACCAGCGCATTAGTTAATATGAAGTAGCCGCTTAATTGATCAACTGTTAAGATAACGCCAAAATTATCTAGTAACTGTAGTGTCAGTGGCGACTGAGTGGCAAATAGCTGCAATGCATATCCTGCGGAAGCCAAAGCCACACACAGTGCGAGATATTTGTCAAGTTTTGGGAGAAGATAAATGACAAACCCAAAAAACAACGGTAGTGCAATCCAGGCGATCGTAATGTTACTCATGGCGTATTGTTCTTCTCGATTTCGTTGCTTTCCAAGGTCGGATTATCCCGTGATAGCTTCATAACACCGACCAGCATTAACGCCTGAATCGAAAATCCGATCACAATCGCCGTCAATATTACCGCCTGGGGAACCGGATCGGCGTATCTGACATTTTTGGCGTTGGAAATAATTGGTGTGAACAAGCCATCTCGTGATGCAATCAGCACGTAATAGGCGATAACCCCGGTACTCATGACATCCATAGAGATGATCTTCATCACGAGGTTCTTTTTAAGGATGATGCCGAAAAATCCGCAAAATATTGTTGCGAATATGCATGCTTCTAACACGGAAATTGCCTGTTGGGTAGTTGGATAAAAGTAGTTAGTATAGCACGGCGGAAATAAACCACCCATTTGAAATGTCTAAAACCCTTGCAAAAACGTAATTCGTAATTACGTTTGCGTAGCGAGGGGTAGCCCATTACGAATTACGAATTACGCGCACAAGTTTTATTTGTCGCTAACTTTGATACAGCCAACAATAGCTTACAACCTTATACGTCAATGTTGTTCATTCATAGACCTTAACTTTTAATAAAAATTAAATCGCTTTCATAGATAAAAGGCTATGGTTGTTAAATAACTTTGCTCAATAAATTCTCGAAAACTTCTTATAGCGGTTCCCGACCTGATGAGGTACGTTTTAGTTTGTTTCCAACTGGTGGCAAAGTCTAGGAGAAAGCCGACATTTCCCAAAATTCTATATTGGCATTTAATTACGTGTACCTACTTAGTGTTAAATTCACTTAAACATTTATGCACAAATGTAATAATAAGTACAGAAATTTACGTAAATTATCGGAATAATTACCAAAAAATCACAGTTTCCGAAAAATATTATGTCTGGACTGGAATTAAAATTTAAGGGGTTAGAGTAGATCAAGTTTTAATAGCTTGCTGCTTTAACATTTTCAGGTGGATGGTTGAGGAGTAACTAAAATCAATATGTCTGCGTCTTATATCTCAGAATCAGTCATTATAGGTTCGGATATGGCTTGGAGTCATGACAAGCAAAAGTTGCTGGTGCAGGGTGAAATTTTGGTACAGACGCGATCGCACAAGACATGGGGTGGTGCGGTGACAGCCTGGATGTATTTGCCGATGGTGCGATCGCAAGTATGGCAACAATTAACTGATTACCCCCGTTGGGTACAATATTTTCCCGATATTACCAAAAGTGAAGTAATGTCCAGAGGGGAAGTCAAGTATCTGTACCAAGCAGCACAAAAAGCTTTTTTCTTTTTCACAGCTCAAGTCGAAATTTACCTTAACGTGGTAGAAGTGCTTGGTCAGCGAATTCAATTTCGCATGGAAAAAGGAACTTTTGAGGATTTTACCGCTAATTTAGAGCTAAAAGATTGCGGTAACGGCACACTACTTGCTTATACTGTGCAAGCTACGCCTTTAATTCCAATACCCTCAGTTTTCATTCAACAAGCAATGAACTTCGAGTTACCTACGAATATGCGTAAAATGCGACAAGTGCTTTGTAAAAGTCAATAACAGCAATGTCACAGGCAAAAGCTATTTTGGAATTTTGGTTTGGTCAGCCTGATGAACTGGGTTACGGTAAACCTCAACAATTTTGGTTTAGCAAAAAACCCGATTGTGATCAGGAACTGCGAACCCGGTTTCTCAAAGATTACCAAAAAGCAGCAGCAGGATATTTAGATGAGTGGATAGATTTACCAGAAACTTGTTTAGCACTGATTCTGCTGTTAGATCAATTCCCCCGAAATATGTTTCGTGATACTCCTGAAGCCTTTGCAACCGACTGGGAAGCACTCTCAGCCGCGCAACAAGCTGTTAAACAAGGCTACGATCGCGAATTATTGCCTGTGCAACGTTGGTTTATCTATTTGCCCTTTGAACACAGCGAAAACCCTGATCATCAGCGTCAGTGTGTGAAACTCTTTCAAAAACTCAGTGATGATACTAACAGTGCTAGTGCAATTGAGTACGCATTTCGTCACAGGGAAATAATTGAACGTTTTGGGCGCTTTCCTCATCGCAATAGTATTTTGGGACGCCTCTCAACTCCAGAGGAAGAAGAGTTTTTGCAGCAGCCAGGTTCGATATTTTAGGGAAATTTATTGCGAAAAGACGCTTTTGCTATTGAGAAAAGCGTCTTTTCAACCTATATTTATTAGCGCTCTTTTTTGCACCTCTGCGCCAGACAAACTTGTTTAGCTATTAAACAACTCAACAGGTAAACGACTAAAATAAAGGCGCTTCTCTGAACTCGATAAACCATATTAATGCGTTATGGTACAGCGACTTCTTGTTAGGGCGTAACGATTGATAGGATTGAGGATTACTCGTAGCGTACCTTCTTAGATTTAATCACCTCAATTACATCATCGTGCTTTTGCCCCTCAATAATATCCTTGAGATGAATCTGCCCATTAATGTATTGAACGTGGATGCGCCAGCCTGAGACTTTATCAATATCAGCACGGTAAATTGCCTGCTTCACACCCTTTACTTTATGCAGTCTCGTTTTTGGAAATTTTCTTGTTCTATGACATTCGTTATCTTCTAACTCTGCTAAGGCTTCAAGAAAAGCAATCTTTAGCTCATCATCTGGCAAAATTTTCATGGCTTGGTAAATAATGCCATATTCATCGCAGAGACTAAGGGTTTGTGCCATAAACAAACTTAGAGGATCTGAGCAGTTTCTCGATTGCCATGAAGCAGCTCTTGATACAAAGAATCTGCTACATCTTTATATACTTTATCGATGTCATCGTGTTTGACTGCTCGAAAAAGAGTCAAAATAACTTGCCCAAAAATTGGATCTTCGTCAACTGCAAAAATCACGCTTAATTTTTGAGAAACCTGTAGTATGTAAAGTGAAGATTCGTAACCATTAAGATCTGAAGCTAAGGGGAGACGGCGCAGCTTAAGATAAACATCAGCTTTTTGAGTTGGGAAAAGGCTGGCGCAATCGTTAATTTTTTGAATAACTGTTACTTTCTCATCTTCACTCAGCCTAACAATATCCTTCTCAAAGCCTCTTGTTGACTCAATTAAAACATCCACGTTACGAACCGCCAATCTGAATTTAACTACTTGTCCTCAACTTTTAGCATAACAACATTTTGTCTGCCGGATAAACTCGTAAGAACTTAACATCGAACTTGGACAGATAGTTTAGAATACCCTCCCTACAAAGGGATAAAGCAGCTTATCCGATAGATAGAATGTTGGCTTTGCGGTAAGTTACACAAAAAACGCAAAGACGTTCTCAACGCCTCTGCGTTTTTTTGTGAGATTATCTGGAATTAGCTAGTAAACAACTCAACAGGTAAGCGACTAAAAGAAAGGCGTTCATTCTCCACATCCACAAATATGGTGTCGCCGTCGTTAAATTCGCCGCGCAAAATTGCCTTGGCAATTTGAGTTTCTAACTCTCGCTGAATTGCTCGCTTCAGGGGACGCGCTCCAAATACAGGATCATATCCTACTTCTGCTAAAAAGTCAAGAGCAGTATCAGTAAGTCTTAGAGATATCTTGCGTTGGCGAAGCCCACCGGAGGTATCGCCAAGTCTTTGTCGCAGTCTCTCTACTTGTAACAGCACAATTTGCCGCAATTCCTTCTTATCCAAGCCGTGGAAAATGATAATTTCGTCAATCCGGTTGAGGAACTCTGGACGGAAGCTATTTCGCATCGCTTCCATCACCCGGCGGCGCATTTCGTCATAATGTGCATCATCCCCGGCGACATCGAGAATGTACTGTGAACCGATGTTGCTAGTCATGATGATAATAGCGTTTTTGAAGTCCACCTTATGACCTTGGGCATCAGTGACGCGACCATCATCGAGAATTTGCAAGAAGATATTGAATACATCGGGATGTGCTTTCTCGATTTCGTCAAAAAGAATCACCGAATAGGGACGACGCCGAATCGCTTCTGTTAGTTGTCCGCCTTCTTCGTAACCGACGTATCCTGGAGGCGCACCAATTAATCGAGAAACAGCATGTTTCTCCATATACTCTGACATATCAATCCGCACTAGCGAGTCTTCGGTGTCGAACATATACGCCGCCAGCGCTTTCGCCAACTCGGTTTTACCCACACCTGTCGGCCCAAGGAAAATAAAACTAGCAATGGGACGATTGGGATCAGCTAGTCCAGCACGCGATCGCTGAATTGCATCCGCTACAGCTGTAACTGCTTCATCTTGTCCAATGACTCGGTGATGTAATTCATCTTCTAAGTGCAGCAGTTTCTCCTTCTCAGATTCTACCAACTTACTAATAGGAATTCCTGTCCACTTAGAAATAATTTCGGCAATATCTGCCTCTGTTACTTCCTCTCGCAACAGCGATTTTCCAGTTTTTTGGGTGTTGGCTAGTTCATTTTCTACTGCTTCTAATTGGCGATACAAACTAGTTAACTTGCCAAACTTTAACTCCGCAGCACGGTTGAGGTCGTAGTCACGTTCTGATTGCTGAATCTCTAGGTTAACTCGCTCAATCTCTTTTTTTACCGACTGAATTTTGTCGATAATATCTTTTTCTGATTGCCATTGAGTATTGAGTGTTCTTTGTTCTTCTTTGAGATCAGCAATTTCTTTTTCTAGCCTTTCGAGACGTTCACGAGAAGCTGCATCGCTTTCTTTTTGCAGTGATAGCTTCTCCATTTCCAATTGCAGAATCTTGCGATCAATTTCGTCGAGTTCTTCTGGCTTGGAAGTAATCTCCATTTTCAGCCTAGCAGCGGCTTCGTCTACCAAATCAATGGCTTTATCTGGTAAAAAGCGATCGCTAATATATCGACTCGACAATATGGCCGCTGCAACTAAAGCACTATCAGAAATCTTCACCCCGTGGTGATTTTCATAGCGTTCTCTCAACCCGCGCAAAATCGAAATAGTATCTTCTACACTGGGTTGATCCACATAAACTTGCTGGAAACGTCTTTCCAATGCAGCATCTTTTTCGATATATTTGCGGTATTCATCCAGGGTTGTCGCCCCGATACAGCGTAATTCGCCCCGCGCTAACATTGGTTTTAATAAGTTACCAGCATCCATCGCGCCTTGAGTCGCACCAGCACCGACAACGGTATGAATTTCATCGATAAATAAAACAACATTACCACCGGATTCAGTCACTTCTTTCAATACTGCTTTCAGGCGTTCTTCAAATTCACCCCGGAATTTTGCCCCCGCAATTAAAGCACCCATATCTAAAGCGATGAGCTTACGGTCTTTGAGTGACTGGGGTACATCACCAGCGACGATGCGCTGTGCTAGTCCTTCGGCGATCGCAGTTTTACCAACACCTGGTTCACCAATTAGTACAGGATTATTCTTGGTGCGGCGTGACAAAATTTGCACAGTGCGGCGAATCTCATCATCGCGCCCAATCACTGGATCAAGTTGACCTTTACGAGCAGCTTCTGTGAGGTCACGCCCATATTTTTCCAGTGCTTCGTATTTGCCTTCTGGATTTTGGTCGGTCACTTTCTGGCTCCCACGAACTTGTTTAATAATATTTTTAAGCTTGCCTTCGTCTAAACCGAATTCTTGGAATAAAGCTTTGCCAAGGCGGTCATCTTTGGGGTAAGCCAGCAATAAATGTTCAACTGAGATATATTCGTCCTTAAATTCCTGACGATAGGTATCCGCTCGGTCGAGAAGTTGATCTAAACTCCGTCCCAAGTATACAGAACTACTGCTACCAGATACTTTCGGCTGACGTTGAATAAATTGTTCAGTGCGATCGCGCAGTTTCTGAAGATTAACACCCGCTTTGGTCAAAATAACGCCGGCAAGTCCATCTTGCTCCAGCAGCGCTTTCATTAAGTGTTCGCTTTCTATCTGCTGTTGTTGATATTGTTTGACAATATCCTGGGTGTGGGCGATCGCTTCCCAGGCTTTTTCTGTAAATTGGTTGGGATTAGTTGGTTGCATAGGCTTTTGGAATAAGGAACCACCAAGAGATCAAGGAAATCAAATTTTTGTTCTCAATGGATATTGTAAGAAGAGGGAGGCGATCGCCTAGATCGGTGTTTACGTCTTGTAAAAGTGGTATTTTCCCGTAGCTTCCATTTTCCATTGTCCCCAGAGTAAATTCCGAGTTCCTGATCTGCAATTACCTGATAAACAAAAAAGGAACTACAACCGTTATTTTATTTACCTGATTACGTCAGTAATTCCGGGGTTTTGTGCTGGTCAAACTGCCAAGGACAGCAAGATGCCTTCTACCTTTGTTGAAGATACGCTAACGCATTTTGCCAAATTTAATTATTAACGAGCCAGCTAATAGGCTTTTGTAAACTGGCGAGTAATATGAAAATTCAGTTGAAATACGAGGATTTCAAAAATAGAATTTTCGTAAAATACTCTATTGATATTGAAAGTATAATCAATCACGTTGTCACGAGGAGCGTAATTCTCGTCTCACATTGTATTTGCCCTGAGCACCGGAGAAGGTCATGATATTTGATAATTTTCGCCGCCAGCTGCGTCAAGAAGCGCAACTATGGCGGGATGAAGGACTTATTGATGCAGATTTTTACCAGATAATCGCACAAAGGTATCAATTTAATAATTTAGAAACTGCTGCTCGCGATCGCTTCGTTTTTATCTTGATCGCTGTAGGCTCAACATTGTTAGGCTTGGGTGTAATTACTTTTGTCGCAGCAAACTGGCAAGCTTTGAGCAGAGAAGCCAGGTTAATACTACTGTTAGGTTTATTCCTGACAACTAATATTGCTGGTTTTAGCTTGTGGAGACAACCCGCAAGCAATAATATTTCACCAAGAGACCGAAAACGCCGCCAACAGATCTTCGGAGAAGGCTTGCTACTTTTAGGTGCGTTGACAATAGGCGCAAACATAGCACTGTTGGCGCAGATGTTCCACATTAACGGTTCAAGTTATGAACTGTTCTTAATTTGGGGATTGGCTGTTTTGCTCATGGCTTACAGCCTGCATTTGACTTCCTTGGGGATGCTTGCCCTGATTTTAGTGCTAATTGGGTATTCAACAGGATTATTCGATTGGTACTTTGCACGAAATGAGTTGACATTGGGACGGCTGGTAATAGAACATATACCCCTAGTTTTCGGTGTAGCGTTTGTACCTCTAGCTTGGTGGTGTCGTTCTCGTTGGATTTTCCGAATTACTGCGATCGCATTTGTTATATCCTGGCAATTCCATCTTAAATCACTAGAAGTTTTAACATACAGAGATGCTCCGCCTTGGATTGCTGTCACCGCCTTTGCTCTGCCGCCAGCATTATTGTGGAGTTATGATGATTTGCTGTTTGGGCGAGTCTCCTCCAGACTATTTCAGCCCTTTGCGCGGACTCTAACCCTAGGCTTTTTCAGTATCATGTTTTACGTATTGTCTTTCCGTTCGCTATGGGAAACTCGAACTGTTGGTTATCAAACTCAATTTAAGAACACTTCCCTAGCAACCTGGCTACCCTTTATTGATGTGGCAATTTTCACCGTTTTAGCACTGTGGCAGTGGTGGCATTTGCTACGCCCAACACGTAACCAGGAACGCCACAGAATGGATCTCAAGACAATATTTATTGGCTCCATGATTGTCATAACTGCTTTATTAATCTTCGTTAATCAAGCTATCACCCCAATTCCAGTAATTCCCATATTTGCTTTTAATGCTCTTTTAGCAGTGCTAGGGTTTGGACTAATTCGTGAAGCACTAGAGTTAGGACAACGAGAAGCTTTTTGGGGTGGCATAGTGTTAATAACACTACAAATTATCAGCCGAATGCTAGAGTACGACACCGCTTTACTATTCAAATCCTTTGTTTTTGTTTTGTGCGGTGTTGCTGTAATTTTTGCTGGATTGTGGTTTGAACGCTATTTGTCATCTTTACCAGCTTCATCCAATTCTTCAGTCCATCGCTCATAAGATTATGAGTTGAAAAAAATTAGTAATTAAACACTCATTTTTAGGATTATCCCTTATGGAAACTAACGAAGTATTAATGCAGCAAAATGAACCTTCAGAAAAACCCATAAATCTTTGGCGATTTGTGGTTCCCCTGTTAATTCAAACAGGGATAATCTTGGCAGTACCAGCCCAATCAGTTTACACGTTGGTTACAGGCAAAACTGCTGTATTGCAAACTTTACCTGTAGACCCTTACGATTTGCTGCGGGGTTATTCTGTAACACTAAATTATGAAATTTCTCGCACAGACAATTTAAAAAAACTTCCTGGTTGGGCAGATCTGGTAAAGCAATATCCTGGTAAAAATCAACAATATGATCCTTTGGCCCAAGGAACCAGTTTATACATCATTTTGGAAGAACAAAAAGCCTCTGGTGGGATTCCTCAAGCTTGGAAACCCGTGCAGGTAAGTGGACAGCTTCCAACTTCTCTAGCTGCAAATCAGATAACCTTAAAAGGTCGCTACAGTGGCTATAATTCGATTACTTATGGCTTGGAAACTTACTACATCCCAGAGGATCAACGGAACGATATTAACAAAGATATTTCAACAGCCCGACCAATCAAACCAGGACAGCCGCAACCGATAGTAGTAGAAGTAAAAGTGAATGCACAAGGTCAAGCTGTACCTATAAATATGTGGGTACGCGATCGCAAATACTATTTTTAATAGTCCAGGACTTACACAGAAGAGATCCCCCCATATCCTGTAAAATTACGCCTTTTTTAGGGGGAGTGGAGGAGTAGGGGAGTGGGAGCAGGGGGGAAGTTGCAGTAAGTCTTTACCCTCCGCCCCTCCGCACCGATTGTTAAGCGTAGTCGAAACACTACCCCTCTGCCTATTAACTCTGGACTCTTAACTCTTGACTAATGACTAATGACTAATGACTAATGACTAATGACTAATGACTAATGACAAAAAAGCAAAAATTCCCTTACCTCGTTGGTTCTAAATGGACAGCACAGCAAAAAGTTGATGGCTGGCGACACTTCCAAGTCGTCAACCGTAAAAATCAGAGTAAGTGGGTGTATGCCGAAATGGTCGCTGCTTGTGATCCTAAAGTCCGCTTCTGGATTAACGCCAAATTATTGCAAGATAACTCCCAGTGGCAAGCTGGCTGGCAAACATTACAAGAAATAGAGCAACTCAAAGGCGATGTCTCTTGATTGTTTGAAGTGCCGCAGCCCAAAGATTGTAAAAGTTAATCATTTTTTACAAATTTGCGATCGCTGGCTCACAATCGACAATTAAATGATCTTGGCAGTTATCTGAAATCTGCCAATTTACCACTATTTAAAGTGCCAATGGTATTTCCAGCACCAGGCTACCCATAACTCTCTTCGCCTCTACCCCACTACCTATATTCACCGAAAATACGATATTCCACAATCAGCTAATTCTATGGAAACCATTCAATAAAGACGATTACAGCTTTTTGTCTTTTGTAACTTTTTTTAGCTAAGTAAACAACAAAAACTTTCAATTGTCTGTTTTTAAAGCTATGTATCTTTTTAATGGTGATGTAAATCCAATAGCATCTAATTGGGCTACAATTCAGCAGATAAGACAGCTTTACATCTTAAGAGCTACTTTATTTTCCATCTGATTTGGACAATAATGACACTCACGAGACCTAACGCATCGCCATCTTAGGCTAGGCGAAGGCAAATGTTTAAGTCACAAGTTTGACAAGAAACTATAAGAGGCAAACGACAGTGAAACTAGCAGTTTATGGAAAAGGTGGTATTGGTAAATCCACAACTAGCTGTAACATATCCGTTGCCCTAGCCAAACGCGGCAAGAAAGTGTTGCAAATTGGCTGCGACCCCAAACATGACAGTACCTTCACCCTCACTGGGTTTTTGATTCCCACAATCATTGATACTCTCCAGGAAAAGGACTATCACTACGAAGATGTCTGGCCTGAGGATGTGATTTACAAGGGCTACGGTGGTGTTGATTGCGTTGAAGCAGGTGGCCCGCCTGCGGGTGCTGGATGCGGTGGCTACGTCGTCGGCGAAACCGTAAAATTACTTAAAGAACTTAACGCCTTTGATGTATACGACATAATTTTGTTTGACGTTCTGGGTGATGTTGTTTGCGGGGGGTTTGCAGCACCACTCAACTATGCAGATTACTGCTTGATTGTTACCGACAACGGCTTTGATGCTTTGTTTGCTGCTAATCGGATTGCAGCTTCAGTACGCGAGAAAGCCCGGACTCATCCATTGCGTCTAGCTGGGTTAATTGGCAACCGCACCTCCAAGCGCGACTTGATTGAAAAATATATAGAAGCCGTGCCAATGCCCGTTCTAGAAGTTTTACCTTTGATTGAAGATATCCGCGTTTCTCGTGTCAAAGGTAAAACTTTATTTGAGATGGCAGAGTCTGATCCTTCTCTGAACTACGTTTGCGACTATTATCTCAATATTGCCGACCAAATTTTGGCGCGTCCCGAAGGTGTTGTGCCTAACGATTCCCCAGACCGCGAATTGTTCTCTTTGTTGTCCGATTTTTATCTAAATCCGGGTAAACCCCAGGTTCCTAATTCAGAAGAGGAACTAGACTTGATGATTGTATAAATCACCAAGCTCTCAGGATGGGGGACAATAACATGGCTTTCTTTCACAGCTTTACAGATTCATTAAAGCAAAAATGGTTGCAATTTTTCCAGACAAATCGTGACTGGATTACCCTACACATGGAAGTGGAATCAGTGTACACCCCTGATGGAGGGAAGCGACCACCTTCTTACCTCATCCTGGGAGTGGTTAATGCGCTAGAACCTAAGCTAGCGCAATTAATGCTACCCTTTGCCAAACTAAATCCTGATGCCGATACTCTGATTCAGGTGCTGGATTTGCATTTTGACCCAGATATCGCTCTGGGTCATCGCATCCTTCCCAAAGCAGAACCAGAGAAATACCAAGATTACTCAGCGGTTATTATGGATGACAACCCTGAAGACGAAACATTGGCGCATCCTCATATAAATGGCTTTAGGTCAGTGGCGATAGCTCAAGAGTTCACAGCCGTGGATTCCAATCAGCAAAGCTTGGGGTTCAGCGAGTCAAAGGAAACCCAAAATGGGCTTGGCGATATTTCGTTATTCAACGGACACAACTCAGAAGATGAGTCTCGCCAGACAGCCAGTTTAGAAGCAGATGAGCTTGGGGGTATTACCTTCGATACAGCAACTGCAATGGAAGTAAAGCTGGATGACGACCAGGCACTTGAGGATAGTCCACTAGATGAGAATGCGTTTAAAGACGTGTTGTCAGATGTCTGGGGTGATGAAACAGCTTTGCAAAAGGCTGAAGAAAATAACGATTTTTTAGGGGAAGAACTGCCATCTGGCGTTTTTGACGAATCAGAAATTGCCCGTCTCTTCCCCAACGCTTAATTACTGCCGTTCCTGTTGAATTTAGGGGAAAAACTTAGTTAGGAGTTAGTAATCACAACTCATAACACCCCCTACTTTCACCTGCCTTGTTCGCTTTAAATATCAAGGGGAGAAAAACCAAAATGACTGTCGCTCAACAACCAGAAGCTTTAAACTTTGAGTGTGAAACTGGGAATTACCATACCTTTTGCCCAATTAGCTGCGTGGCGTGGTTATACCAAAAGATTGAAGATAGCTTCTTTTTGGTGATTGGGACAAAAACTTGTGGCTACTTCCTGCAAAACGCGATGGGGGTGATGATTTTCGCTGAACCCCGCTATGCAATGGCAGAGTTGGAAGAGGGGGATATTTCAGCACAGCTGAATGATTACGAAGAGTTAAAGCGGTTGTGTTTGCAGATTAAACGCGATCGCAATCCTAGCGTAATTGTCTGGATTGGCACTTGCACTACCGAAATTATCAAAACAGACTTGGAAGGCTTAGCACCCAAGCTAGAAGGCGAAATTGGCATTCCCATCGTTGTGGCTCGCGCTAACGGTCTAGATTACGCCTTCACCCAAGGGGAAGACACCGTATTAGCAGCAATGGCTAACCGTTGTCCTGATAAGTCTCCTGTGGCGGAAACAGACAAAAACGAACGTAACGCCATTCAAAAGCTGCTCAACTTCGGTAAGAAGAAAGAAGATGTCGCTCAAGAAGAATCTGAGTATGTAGATCACCCACCTCTGGTTCTCTTCGGCTCCCTTCCTGACCCCGTGGTTACTCAGTTAACCTTGGAACTCAAAAAGCAAGGCGTTAAAGTTTCCGGCTGGCTACCTGCGAAGCGCTTCACTGAACTGCCAGTACTGGAAGAAGGATATTACGTCTCTGGTGTCAACCCCTTCCTCAGCCGCACAGCTACCACCTTAATGCGTCGCCGCAAGTGTAAACTCATTGGTTCACCTTTTCCCATTGGCCCCGATGGAACCCGCGCTTGGATTGAGAAAATCTGCTCGGTGTTTGGCATTACTCCCACAGGTTTGGATGAACGGGAAGCACAAATTTGGGAAGGCTTGGAAGAGTACGTCAAGCTGATTCGCGGCAAGTCTGTATTCTTCATGGGTGATAACTTGCTGGAAGTCTCCCTAGCTCGGTTCTTGGTGCGCTGTGGCATGACGGTTCAAGAAATCGGCATCCCCTACATGGATAAGCGCTATCAAGCGGCTGAGTTGGCATTCCTGGAGAAAACCTGCCACGAAATGGGTTCACCCCTGCCAAAGATTGTTGAGAAGCCGGATAATTACAACCAGCTTCAGCGGATTTATGAGCTGAAACCAGATTTGGTGATTACTGGTATGGCTCATGCTAACCCACTGGAAGCACGCGGTATTAATACTAAGTGGTCTGTGGAGTTCACTTTTGCTCAAATTCACGGTTTTACCAATGCGCGTGATGTTCTGGAATTAGTTACACGTCCGCTGCGTCGGAATAATAATTTGAAAGATTTGGGTTGGGATAAGTTGGTGAGAGAAGAAGCGAAGATTTAAGATTTGGGTTTAATCGAGCAACAGCATAACACCATGTTAGGGGCGAACTTTTGGGTTCGTCCTTTTTTTTACGAATCGCAGAGGCGCAGAGAACGCAGAGTAGAATTTGAAATAATTCAAAATGCTAAAATTTGTATATTAGTCTTAGTTTTTTACTTCTTAACTTAATGGACATTACAAAATTGTCTCCTCAAGGACAAGTAATTATTCCCCAATCTTTGCGAGAAGCTCATCAATGGGGAGTAGGTCAAGAATTTATTGTTATCGATATGGGTGATGGAATTTTATTAAAGCCTAAGAAACCTTTTCCAGAAACTACATTAGAAGATGTAGCCGGTTGCTTAAAATATCAAGGAAAAGCCAAAACTCTTGAGGATATGGATAACGCAATTCGTCAAGGTGTAGAGGAATTGTGGCATGATTGCGGTTGATACAAATATAGTTGTTAGATTTTTGACTCAAGATGATGAATTACAGTTCCAAAAAAGTAGAAAAATTTTTCAGACTCAAGATATTTTTATTTCAGATACAGTAATCCTTGAAACTGAATGGGTCTTAAGGTTTGCATACAAATTTAAATCAAATGAGATATGCACGGCTTTGAAAAACCTGTTTGGTTTGCCTAATGTTCACACTAGTAATCTCACCTTAATTGATCAAGTAATTCAATGGTATGAAAATGGCTTAGATTTTGCTGATGCTTTTCATCTAGCTCAAAGTCAACACTGTTCTAAGTTTTATACATTTGATGAAAAGTTTATCAAAAGAGCCAAGGGGCTGACGCAATGCGAAGTTCAAAAGCCCTTTGCTTAGGTAGGAATAACCTACAATAATCGACCAATTTTCAAATTAGAAATGTTGAAGAGGTGGTAATTTTTCTACTACGTCGTACCTTGAGTATCGTATATGGAGAATATTCAAATTATTTATGTTAAGAAAACACTAAGATAATCTTATGAAATTAAGTTGAAAAATAATGTTGGTTGCGATAAACTACACTTGTCCTTTGAAGATTTTGCAAAGAAGAAGGCACGATCGCAATCCCCATTCCTGCTGAAACTAACCCAATGATTGTCTGCATTTGGATCGCTTCTTGAGTCACTTTTGGGCTGAAATTTCCTTGCTGACAAAGACTGATAATTTGATCGTAAAGTCCGGATCCCAAATGGCGGGGGAACATGATGAAATTTTCGTCTGAGAGCGATCGCTTAAAGCCATGAGCCGTACTTTACGAGAATAGAGTCAGCACCCAGATGGATTTCTTGCTACTACTTGGTGTGAGGTTGTGGGGCAAAAATCAAATATTTTTTAGAGAATTTGCGATAAAAACTTGCGTGTTCTTTCTTCTTTAGGATTGTTGAAAAAGGCGTTAGGGGTGGCTGACTCGACAAGATAACCACTATCCATTAAAATAACTCGGTCGGCGACTTCACGGGCAAATCCAACTTCGTGGGTGACGACTACCATTGTCATCCCATCACGGGCTAAACTTCTCATTACATCCAAAACTTCTCGTACCATTTCTGGATCTAAGGCTGAGGTGGGTTCGTCAAATAGCATGATTTTAGGTTGCATAGCTAAAGCACGAGCGATCGCCACCCGTTGTTGCTGTCCACCAGACAACTGTCCTGGATATTTATGCGCCTGTTCTAAAATTCCTACTCTTTCTAATAGTTGCATTGCTAATTCTTCGGCTTTTGCTTTTGGCGATCGCCTAACCCAAATTGGTGCTAATGAAATATTTTGCAGCACTGTGAGATGAGGAAATAAATTGAACTGTTGAAATACCATTCCCACTTCCCGCCGAATTGCTTCAATATTTCGCAAGTCATGTCCGAGGGTAATACCGTCAATTTCAATTTTTCCTTTTTGGTATTCTTCTAAAGCGTTAAATGTGCGGATAAAGGTAGATTTACCTGAACCAGATGGGCCCATCAATACTACTACTTCTCCACGATTGACTGTCAAAGTCACTCCTTGAAGAACGTGGAATTTGCCATACCATTTATGAACATCTTCAGCAATAATTATCGGTTGTAGTTCTGACATAGTATTTAAAGTCTGAATAATTAATACTATTTGTATATTGTAGAGACGTGTAGACGCTCCGAGAGCGACTTCTCGTAAGAGTATAATCGCATCTTTACTCCTGTCTTTCTAACCGCCGAGAAGCCAATGACATCGAGTAACAAAATACCCAGTAAATTAATCCAATAAACAGATAAACTTCTGCATAACGACCAATAAATTGTGGTTGTGCCAAGATAGAACGGGCAATACCCGTGAGTTCCACCAATCCTACTAGAGATAATAGTGAAGTATCTTTAAATAAGCCGATAAACTGACCCACGATCGCGGGAATAACTGCACGTAACGCTTGAGGTAGCACAACAAATATAACAACTAAAGGACTGTTGAGTCCCAGCGCTTTGGCGGCTTCAATCTGTCCGCGCGGGATTGCTTGGAGTCCGCCACGCACATTTTCTGCCATGTAAGCGGCGCTAAACAAAACTAGTCCAGCAATTGCTCGCACTACTCGATCTAAACGCACATCTGCTGATAAAACTAACGGTAACATTACTTGAGCAAGAAACAGAATTCCAATCAGTGGTACTCCCCGGACGATTTCTATATACAGGATACTAAACCAACGTACTACGGGCAGATTGCTCGTGCGTCCTAAAGCTAGTAAAACACCAATAGGAAAGGAAAGTACTATACTAACTGCTGCCATTAACAGAGTAAGTAGCAAACCATTCCACAAATTGGTAGATACAGATTGCAAGCCAAATCCACCACCAATTAGCCACAAAATTACTGGAAAAGATAACAACCAGACTAGGGAAAGACAAGGGTTTATTACCTTAGCGAACTTTCCCCCAAACCAAAAAGCTGCTAATAGCAAAAGTGCAATTAATAGCAAACAGAGGCGAGATGTCAAATCCAACGGTAAAACAACCAACAGCACACCGATCATCAAAGCAAATAAACTAACTCTACGCCTTGTTAATTGTTGCTTTCCAAAAAACACACCCCAAGTTAATGCACTTAAAGTTGAAGCGATCGCTAGTACAATCCAAACTCGCCAATACAGTGCTTGAGGAAATCTCCCAACTAAAAATAAGCGTAAATTAACTTGAATTACTGCCCATTGTGCTTGAGTTGTTGCCCAAATTAAAATTCCCTGTACTACCCAAAATAGCAACACCAAGCAAACAACAGTTAAAACGCTGTTATACCAAGTACTGAACAGATTTTTACGCAGCCACGAAAATTGATAATTAATCATTAGTTATTATTCGTAATGCCTCATTCCCTATTTATCTCTCCTGAATTTGTACAGTACGATTGAACAAATTCATAATTAAAGAAATAGTCAAACTGAGAGTAAGATAGGTGAGAATAATCATTAACATGACTTCTACAGCTCTACCAGTTTGATTAAAGGTGGTAGAGGCGACAAAATAAACATCGGGGTAGCCGATCGCGATCGCTAAACTGGAATTTTTGGTCAAATTAAGATACTGACTTGTTAGTGGTGGAATGATCACCCGCAAGGCTTGGGGGAAAATCACCAACCGCATCACTAATCCTGGTTTTAACCCTAGCGATCGCCCTGCTTCCCATTGTCCTTTAGGTACTGACTGAATCCCGCCTCGAACAATTTCGGCAATAAATGCACCTGTGTAAAAAGTTAACCCCAGCAGCAAGGCTGAAAACTCTGGAGACAAAGTAAACCAAGGGAGTTCTAAACCATTTTGACTAAGATCAATTAACCTCCAGAGGGAAATTTTATTTTCTGTTTTGGGAAAACCAAGGAAAACGGCAAAATACCAAAATAGCAATTGCAGCAGTAACGGTGTATTGCGGAAAATTTCCACGTAAACTATAGCAATATTCCGCACTAGCCAGTTGTCAGAAAGCCGAGCGATACCAGCACTTATACCCACAATTGTCGTTAGGAAAATTCCTGCCACCGCTATCCGCAAAGAATTAATTAGTCCCACCCACAAAGCGCGACTGTAACTGTCAGTTGGTTTGTAGCTAATCAGCGTTTCGCCAATATCAAAAGACGCTTGCTGTTTAAGAAAATCAAATCCAAACTGAATTCCTAATTGCTGCAAATTACGGTTGAGATTGCCCCACAATATTGTGACTACAACCGCTACTATAAATACAGCAATGAGTTGCCCAGCAATATTCCAAAAACGTTTATCACGCCATATAGGCGGTTTTGAATTAGTCATTTGTCATTGGTCATTTGCTATTAATTATTCTCTTCCACTCCCCCATTTTTCCACTCCCCCACTCCTCTTTACCGGAACGGCGGAGAATAGAGCAGTCCGCCTTTAGTCCAGAGTTGATTTTGACCGCGAGCTAGATTGAGTTTTGTTTTTGGGCCGAGGTTGCGATCGTAAATCTCGGCGTAGTTACCGACATGCTTAACTATTCTTGCTGCAAAGTCGTTTGTTAAGCCAAGTCCCTCACCAAGGTTGCCTTCTGTTCCTAAAAAACGCTTAATATCTGGGTCATTATTAGTGGTAAACTGTCCTAGATTCTGGGAATTAATCCCTAACTCTTCGGCTTTGACTAGGGAATAAACCACCCACTTAACAATATCACCCCACCTAGTGTCCCCTTTAGCAACTGCTGGTGCAAGGGGTTCTGAAGAAATGACTTCATTGAGAATTACGTTCTCTTCTGGTTTGGGTAAAATCGAACTCCGTGAAACTAAAGCGGAACGGTCGGCTGTAATGCCGTCACAACGACCTTCAGCATAAGTGGCAAAAGTGATATTAACGTCTTCAAAAACAACGGGTTTGTAGGTGATGCCCCGTTTTCGCATTTGGTCTGCTAAGTTCTGTTCAGTAGTAGTACCCGTTTGAACGCAGATAGCTTTATCTTTTAAGTCTGTTAGTGACTTAATGCTGCTACTTTTGCGAACCATTATGGCTTGTCCATCGTAAAAAACTACAGGCGCAAATTCTATACCTACTGAGGTATCACGACTCAGTGTCCAGGTAGTATTACGGCTAAGAATATCTACTTCTCCAGTTTGCAAAGCTGTAAACCGCTCTTTGGCATTAAGATTGCGAAATTCTACAGCATCTGGATTATCAAACAAAGCTGCTGCGATCGCACGGCAAACATCTACATCAATACCGCTATATTTACCGTCATTTCCCACAAAGCTAAACCCTGGTACTTCGCCACTGACACCACAAATGACCTGACCACGACTTTTAATAGTATCCCAGCGATTTCGAGTTGCTTGTGTTCCAGGAGTGCTGGCTGTATTTGCTGTTTGTCCTGACTCGCCACTACAGGCAGTAATGACAAAGATTAGGGGTGCGATCGCTAAAATTAAAGCTGATTTACGCATAAACTGTCATGGATACTCAACAATAGAAAATTTGTTAGTCACTACAATCATTTAGTGAAAACAGTTTGATGCTTGTAATATAAAACTTTTTCAGCCTCTGTGCTCTATTAATCTTTGCTTAAGAGGCGATTGAGGTTTTCAGTTATTTTCTTCAAAAGTCTTATATGGTATATGGAACTTACCTTAAACTTGCTTTAGTTTATAAGGAGAATTTTAAATATTCTCTCTAAGCTTGATATAGTAATATGTGAATTTAGCTGATTAATTAATATTAAAAATTAGGTTAGTTATAGAATTGTATTTGACTAATAATCAAGTCTTGATAACTCTAAATATAATTACAGTATTTTTTTGCTGGTTACATCACATAACTTTCCAAGAGTTGAGACAGACAATGCAAAATCTGGTTTGCTCCTCCAAACGAATCATTAAATAAGCATCAGATCCATTGCATATTTCCAAAACAAGAGAAGTAGCGACACCAACCTAAGCAACTGCCACTAGCAGGTTAAACTAGGTCTGGTAACAGTTGCTCCACCGTTCCTTATGAGGCTTTTATGGGAGCTAATCTGAAACAGATTGCCAAGTACTTAGATAACCTTGGTTGGGACTACCGTTTTGATGATGAAGAAGACCGTATTGTAACAGGGGTGGAAGCTGATAACCTAGAAGACTTCCTAATAGTTGTCCAGTTAGACGAAGAGGGGAAATTTTTCCGGGTATTTGCCCCTCAAGTTCTGTCAGGAATTCAAGACCATCCTTACAAGGGAGCTATCCTACAGACAATGCTGGCCATTTCTTGGGAAACTAAAATGCTGCAATGGGAATATGACCCATCTGATGGCGAAATCCGGGCCATTATTGAGTTTCCTTTAGAAGACTCGATTCTCACAGAAAGACAATTTCACCGTTGTCTGAGTGGGTTAATTCAGATTGTTGACAGCATAGCGATACCTCGGCTGAAAGAGGTGATGGAAACAGGTGAAGATCCGGGAAATCTAGAACTTGGGGAAAGATTATTACTCAGTATTCAGGAAGAAGCTCCAGGATTACTAGATCTTCTGGAAAAAGCAATGGAAGCGCGGAAAAAGCGAGGAAGTTTTCCTAGCGAGTGAGGCAGATCATCACTGAAATAGCTATACTCCAAAGTGATACCCTCACTATATACTGAATTTTTCTAGGGCTGGATTTTATGACATCCTATGCAACCTCCTCTGCCAAAGCGGAAATGAGTGAACTCCGGCGGTTGAAAGGCTTACTACCGCCAGAATTGCAGAGCTGGGTCACGGTTGAAGGCACAACTGAGGTCAATCCACCCCTGATCCGTAGCGAAGAAATTGGTAAAGACCAGGTAGAAATTCAAATTGACCTGGTGAAATGGGATGCCCTCGCAATGGATCAGCGTAATCTGCTGTTCTGGCATGAAGTCGCCCGCGTGCAAAATGACACGATTCCTAAAGATGGTTGGGAAATGGCAGCACTAGCGATCGGTTTAGGTGGTGCTGTCGGTGAGTTGTGGGTACAAGATGGATTGCTACTGGTGTTAGCTTTGGCGCTGTGTGGTGTGTCAGGCTGGCGACTCTATCAAAAGAATAATGGGGGCAAGCAGCTCACAGAATTGGTCGATGCTGATGAAAAAGCGATCGCCTTAGCAACTCGTTTTGGTTATAGCCTTCCCAATGCCTACAAAAGTCTGGGTAGCGCCTTGAAAACCCTGATCGATGACACTCCTAGCAAGCGCCAGCGGTCTAAATACGAAGCCAGACTATCTGCCCTCAAACGTAGTGCCAATAAGGTAAAAGCTAAATCCAGGACTACATCTGAGGGCGGTCTGTAGAAATCAGAAACTAGGGTGGGCAATGCTCACCCGACAAAATATTTGATTACTCCTCAATAGCCTTAACTGCCGCTTCAGACATCTTTGCTGGCGGTACGAATCCCTTTAACTCCTCACTGGTGGCTTTAAAAGAGAAAGGTATGTAGAGATCAAAGCTTGTCCTAAAGGACAACCGTGATCAATAAAACTTGGTTTTTTTGGTTTTTCCTTGATTCCATCTTTGTCAAACTGAAACTTAAGCGAGACTTTTATAGCTGGTTGAGCATTTTATGTGTCTGAGGGATCACACGTACTTGCTTGACAAATCGCTTCATTAAAGCCTGCCACATCAAAACTTGCTCAGGAGAAGGGGCAAGTACAGGTATTGGAGTAAATTGTTCAGAGGCTGCCAAAGGCGTAACAGGTTGTAGAAATACTGGAACGTCTTGACTTACGGCTGCTACCAACAAAGCTGAGCGTTCCAATTCAACTGGATCTGTCTGGTGAGACACAATTATCTTTACAAAAAAGTTTAAATGTGATTCATGACATAATTGAAGAAATTTTGTATGTTCTTGCCAATGACTTTCACCGCTGACACTAGGCAGTTTCAAATCCATACCTACAGAGTCTAAGTAGGGAAGAATCATAGCCAGTTGTTCTGGGCGATGTCCGCCGGTTTCTAGGTATATAGGTAGACCAGTTGTGGCTCGGATTTGGGGTAGAAATTGCCTCAAGAATGGAGCATGAAGAAGTGGTTCGCCCCCAGTTAAGCTAATGCTATCGTGTAGACAAGGTAAATTTTGCCTTTCAACGAATTCTATTAATATGGGTAGTGGGACAGGATTAGAGTAAATTTCAAAGTCGCGCGATCCAGGCGATCGCTCTATCCTACAGGTAGCGGGTGCATTCCAAGTGTTGGCACTGTCACAAAAGTGACAGCGCAAGTCACAAAGAGCAAAACGAATAAAAATCTGACGCGTCCCTACATTCAGTCCTTCCCCTTGAATGGCAGAAAATACCTCTACCAGGCGTGCAGTGGGTGTAATCGTAGTTTTAGAAATCATTTGAGGAGAGCAACGCGATCGCGTTGCGTCGGCACAACAGCAAGTATATTTTTTGGCTTCTGTTCTTTTTTTGGCTTCTGTTCTTTTTTTGGCTTCTTGTTCTATTGTGAATCGTCGCTAGCGATATCCAATCCCACCCCAAGCAACTAGCGTTTAGTCCTTATTCCTACTGATTTAACATCAGGTTAGGCAATGTTTTAGGACAAAATAATGTTTGGCAGCTTACATTATACATGGCAACGAAAGTGCAGAGCTTCATGACTAGCCAACCCATTGAGGTAGATTTTCCAGTTAGTTCCCTAAACGACACGGCTATTGTGCAGGTGCCCGCACGGTTGAGCGTGCTGGAGGCTGTAGGCTTTAAGCAAACCTGCCAAGGCTTAACCCAATCCAATTCACATCCTAAGTACATCATTATTGACTTTCACCAAACTACTTTTATGGATAGTAGTGGTTTAGGTGCTCTGGTAAGTAATTTTAAATACGCTCAGGAAAAAGGAATTGTATTAATACTGCGGAATGTTACCCCTCAGGTAATGTCAGTCTTAAAACTCACAGGATTGGATCAGGTTTTTTCTATTGAGTCTATTGGCGATGTGTCTCTAGTAAAACAAGAAAATATCGTAGATGTACGGAAAACATCTTCGCGTCAAGTAGAGCAGTTACCCACTACTCATCCTTCTGTGGGTTCATGGATGAAACGGTTTATAGACATTATTGGGTCACTAGTAGGCTTAGTTATTACTGGAGTCTTGTTGATTCCAATTGCGATCGCTATTCAAATAGATGATCCTGGCCCACTTTTCTTTTGTCAAACCCGCTGTGGTTGGATGGGGAAACGTTTTGAGATTTGGAAATTCCGCTCCATGTGTGTAGATGCAGAAGCGAAGAAATCTCAAGTCAAAAACCAAGTGCAAGGCGCCTTTTTCAAAAACGAGAACGATCCCAGAATTACGCAGGTAGGGCGTTTTTTACGGCGAACTAGCCTGGATGAATTGCCTCAATTTTGGAACGTCCTGAAAGGAGAAATGAGTTTAGTAGGCACTAGACCACCCACACCTGATGAAGTGGAACGCTATGAAGTACCGGAGTGGCAACGTTTAGATGTTAAACCCGGTATGACTGGCGAATGGCAAGTGAATGGTCGATCTACAGTACGTAGTTTTGAGGATGTAATTCGGCTGGATTTACAGTATCAACAAAATTGGAGTTTAATGTACGATTTAAAGCTGATCTTCAAAACAGTAGCTATCTTATTTCACAGAAATAGCGGCGCTGTTTAGCTTATTAAGCTTGTTTGCAATTGATTGCTAACTCCTAACACCCATAATAATTATTGGGTACGCCCAAGCCCACAAGGGGCTTGGGTAAACATCAAACTTTATTACAACAATTTTATAAAGATATTTTTTCAATTTCTGCTTATTTAAAAATTTACCAAGATAAAACTTTACCACTTCCTGTATTTGTTGATTAGGCTTTAACTATTTATTTGTGTAATTATTTAATTTTTGATTTTCTTCAATTAGCCTCTCATTATGTAATAGGGTTCAATTAAAAGCTAAAAACCTAACTAAAGTAGGTTTAATTGAGGCAGCAAACCCAACCTTACTCAAACATCTATTGAGTTTTGTTTATACTTTACTAAACATAAAACTTTTATTAATTGAACTGTGTTGCCTTATCATCAAGCTCTGCAAGAGTAAGCACGAAATACAATATATTTTTCTCTGAAGTTCCTAAATAAATTTAGAAAATTCTTGATTTTGAATTTATCCCAATTAAAAAAAGAATGTGACAGATAGAGATATTACATTGCAACGTTTCTACTAAATTCATTACTGCTGAAAATTTATTTAACTAATAAACATAGTGTTTATACTTAAAAATAAATTATAAATAAACACTTAAGCCATTACTTAGATAGTAAAAAAATATTACCGCTACTGAAATACTTAATATCAAATTTTACTCAATCTTCAACTAAAATCCCTGACATTAAAAGAGTCTGAAGACACAATTAAATATAGGAGCTTCCAAGCGCCAAACGATATTTAAAAAAATATTGTCATTGAATAAAAAATCGAGGTACTTCCGACTTATTATTTATGAGGATTTTGATTTACTCCTACAACTACTATCCAGAACCAATTGGTATTGCCCCGCTAATGACTGAATTAGCAGAAGGATTAGTTAGGCGCGGACACCAAGTGCGCGTAGTAACTGCTATGCCTAATTACCCTGAGCGTCAAATTTACCAAAGCTATCGGGGCAAGTGGTATCTCACAGAATACAAAAATGGTGTTCAAATACAACGCAGTTATGTTTGGATTCGCCCGCAGCCCAACTTGCTAGACAGGGTATTGCTAGATGCTAGTTTCGTTGTTAGCAGTTTTGTGCCCGCCCTCATCGGCTGGCGTCCAGATGTTATCCTCTCGACATCGCCATCCCTACCCGTGTGCGTACCAGCTGCTTTTTTAGGATGGTTGCGTGCCTGCCCTGTAATCTTAAATTTACAAGATATATTACCGGAAGCAGCCGTACACGTCGGTCTGCTGAAACATCAATTGCTCATCCAATTGTTTACAGTATTAGAAAAATTTGCTTACCATACCGCTAGCAAAATTAGCGTCATCGCTGATGGGTTTGTGGATAATTTGCTGTCCAAGGGCGTTGAAGCTAACAAAATTGTACAAATTCCCAACTGGGTTGATGTAAATTTCATCCGCCCCTTGTCCAAAGAAAATAACCCTTTCCGTGCAGCACATAATCTGAATGGCAAATTTGTAGTGCTATATTCTGGGAACATTGCTCTGACTCAAGGCTTAGAAAGTGTTATTAAAGCGGCTTCTGTGTTGCGCCATATCCCAGATGTTGTATTTGTAATCGTTGGAGAGGCAAAAGGTTTGCAGCGACTACAACAAGAATGTCTAGACTGCGGCGCTGATAACGTTTTGCTATTGCCGTTTCAACCACGCAAATATTTACCACAGATGTTAGCAGCTGCGGATGTCGGTTTGGTGGTGCAAAAGAAAAATGTTGTATCCTTTAATATGCCATCGAAAATTCAAGTGCTACTAGCCAGTGGTCGAGTATTGATTGCATCCGTGCCCGACAATGGTACGGCAGCCAGGGCTATCAGGCAAAGTGGTGGTGGAGTTATCGTTCCTCCAGAAGACCCCCAAGCTTTAGCAATGGCAGTTTTAGACTTGTACAAAAACCCAGAAAAAGTCAAGACTCTAGGTTATAAAAGTCGTCAATATGCCGTTGAACATTATGCTTTTGAGCAAGCATTAAATCAGTATGAGACATTATGTTACTCACTGTTGGCAGATGGTGGAGCAATTCAGTCCACAATAGTAACCAAACAGGAAGTTTAATCTACCCTGGTTAAGTTAGACTGCTTACCTGCCCTCTGATAGGATTCACAGTCTTAAAAGTCGCAAACTAGACCAACAATCCCACGGCTCGACTTCATTGAGGCTGTGGGAACATTATTTTACTCATACACCAAGGGTGCTTTAGTGTCCTAGCCTACTCCAAGCAGACGATGGCTAAACTCTTCAAATGGACTTAAGCAAGGTGTCTTGTAACAGTATTGATTAGGTGATATCTAATACAAAGATGTTTGTTTGGCTTATAAGTTGAAGTTAAGAAGTATAACAATCTAGCCGCCAACTCAGAACTCCGGTACTAATCACACTTTCGACAGGCTACGTATGAGTTTGCTGTGTTGTATCGTTATTTTTAACAGATGATCTAAAGTCTGAATTCTGAATACAGTTATACCTACGAATCAAAAGCTTTAGATATCAGACTGTTTGAGTGTGTAGCATCCCAAAAATTATTACTGGAAAACTCTTACGTGATTGATTTCTGGATAATGTCCACTCACAATTGATGCTTGGTGATGTCAAAATCCCAACAATCAATTCAATTAGATAACCAGCCACATAGACACCTGTTTTTTTGTTAGTATTCAAAAAAACCTATTTACACAGTTGCAGTTCAATTGTTTGTTGTTTGTAAGTAGTTGTCAAGAATTGTTACAAAAGAAAAAAGCACCTGAGGTTTAATGTCTGATTATTTCCAAGGAGATTTCCAATTACAATCTGTCTCAGTGATGAAGAGTGCGGTGCGAAGTCCATCTGAAATCGAAGATTCGAGTGGAAAATTAGCTGTAACCATTGCTGAAGCCGCGTCAGATCGCAAAGCGGGTGATATTTTATTGCTCAGAATGGCAGATGTATCCTACCTGGCAGATTACTTTGTGATGATGACTGGCTATTCTCGGGTACAAGTAAGAGCGATCGCCGAAGCAATTGAAGAAAAAGTCGAAAATGAGTGGCAAAGGCGTCCCTTGAGGACAGAAGGAAAAGCCGATGGAAGTTGGGTTTTACAAGATTATGGCGATGTGATAGTTCACATTATGATGCCCAAGGAGCGGGAGTTTTACAATTTAGAAGCGTTCTGGATTCATGCAGAACGCATTTCGCTGCCAAAATCCGATGACGGTGGGGGTAAGCCAACGTGATTAAGTCCTCGGTTTCCAATTGTCCTGTTCCCATAGAACAACAACCACTAAATGAGTACGAAGAGTTAAAAACTTCTTGGCTATTTCGTGATAGCACCTTAAATTGGCGTGAATACATTACGAAAATAGTCTGGATTTGGAGTTTATCGTGGCTGGTAGCAGGGCCAGTGGCGGCGGCAAGTTTTCCCCCACATAAGTATATTTCTCATTTTATCCTTTGTGGGGCAGCAGGAGCGAGTGTAGGGGTAGTGCTAGCACTGGTACGATTGTATTTAGGCTGGTTCTATGTGCGCGATCGCCTCTTCAGTCCCACAGTATTTTATGAAGAGTCAGGCTGGTACGATGGTCAAACTTGGACAAAGCCCCAGGAAATCCTCAACCGCGATCGCTTGATTGTCACATACGGAATCAAACCCATTCTCCGACGGTTACAATTTACCTCTGCTGGCTTGGCTGGATTGTTGCTTATTGGTACTATAGTTTGGCATTTGTTGTAAATAGTCATTAATCATTTGTCCCTGGTCATTAGTAAAAAACAAATGACGTAGACGCCTTAGCGGCTTGCCGCAGGGTAGGACAAATGGCTAATAACAAATAATAAAATAGTGATTTTTAACCCATGACAATGGGAAAACGAACTCAAGCCACAGCACTGGAAGTCCGGTTACTGCGGGAAGGTATTATTGAATCGAGGCATATAGTCCAGGCTGTTGTATGCGACGAACGGGGACGGGTTCTGACTGTTGCCGGCAACTCGGAAACTGCTGCGTTTGTCCGTTCAGCACTCAAACCATTTCAGGCACTTGCCGTCACTGCCACAGGTACACTGGAACGCTACGACCTTAGCGATCGCGACTTGGCAATTATTACGAGTTCCCATAAAGGAACAATAGAGCAAGTCCGACAGGTATTTAACATCCTTTGGCGAGCCGATCTTGACCCTTCGGCACTCCAATGTCCGGTTCCTGAAGGTAAGCGAAGTTCTCTAGAATACAATTGCTCTGGTAAACATGCGGGAATGTTAGCCGTTTGTCAGCAACGCCATTGGCCTTTGAATAACTACTTGGAACGCAAGCACCCAATACAACAGCTGATTTTGGGCAAAGTATCAGAGTTACTGCGAATGCCAGCAGAAGAATTTATCAGCGCTCATGACGATTGTGGCGCACCAACTTATCTGATGCAACTCGGTCAAATGGCCTCTTTGTATGCTCTTTTAGCTTCTAGCACCAATTTAGATATGGAGCGTATTGTCCGTGCCATGACTCATCACCCAGCGATGGTGGCAGGAGATGGGGAATTTGATACGGAATTGATGCGCTTAACTCCAGGAGAACTAGTAAGTAAAGCTGGTGCCGAAGGAGTGCAGTGCATTGGTAGACTTGGCGAGGGCATGGGATTGGCAATTAAAGTCATGGATGGATCAAAAAGGGCAAAATATGCCGTTGCTATCCACTTGCTCCAGCAGATGGGCTGGATTAGTCCTAGTGCGGCAGAAAGCTTGTCAGAAAAGTTTATGACTTTGGGAAAATACAAGCGTTTGGAAGTTATTGGTGAATTATCATTTTTGTAGTTGCCAAACTTTTGACTTTGGGTTATACTAGAAAAGTCAAGAGACGACGCGGGATAGAGCAGCCTGGTAGCTCGTCGGGCTCATAACCCGAAGGTCAGTGGTTCAAATCCACTTCCCGCCACCAACTAAAAGATAAAACAAATCCCTGCAATCTGTAAAGGTTGTGGGGATTTGTTTTATTTTGATCTATTCTGAAAATAGGAACCTTCCAAAAAGCGCGGAGAAACATGGTTGTGAAGTTGCAGCGACCAATTTTAGTAGGAGGACTGGGACTGTCCTTTTTCCTGTGGATGTTAGAGAGTTGGCATCATTCAATAGTGCAGCTGGGTGAGTTTAGTTTATTGAGCACCTTAGCTGTTGGCGGTGGTTTGTGGTTATTACAGCAAAATCGCCCGAAAGGCAGTTTAGAACAGCCAGATAGTATGCTTGTAGATCGGTCAACCGTGGAAAATGCGATCGCTAAAGCTGAAGCTGTAATTAACCAACTGGCACAGGAAGCAGAAAACCACACAGCTTTAGAGACACTCCGAGAACAAGTTGCCCATTTAGTTTTGGAGTTAGACAGGCAAGAAATTAAACTAGCTGTTACTGGCGGAAAATCCGTAGGTAAAAGCACTTTGATTCAGGTGCTAGAGTCTAACTGGCAAGAAAATCAGCCAAGAATCAAATTCCAAGAGACAGTATCTTTGTTTACAGAAGTGGGTGACAAGTCAGATGCAGATGTTTTGACAGAAGTGGCAAAATCTGATTTTGTTCTGTTTTTGACAACCGGTGATTTGACAGACTCAGAATTTCAAAGTCTACAGCAGATAAAGGCAGCAAATCAGCCCACAATCTTAGTTTTTAATAAACAAGATCAGTATTTAGTAGATGAACGCCCTAGCATCTTGCTGTCATTAAAACAGCGAGTACAGGAAAATGTAGTTGCAATTGCGGCCTCTCCCATTCCCATTAAAGTACGGAAGCATGAAGCTGATGGTTCTGTGCAAGAGTGGATAGAACAACCAACGCCAGATATCCAACAGTTGACGCAGCAATTAGGCGAAGTTTTAGCACAGCAAGGACAACGCCTGGTGTGGTTAACAACCATGAGAAAAGCCAGATTGCTAAAAGCTGAGGCGAAAAGCTGGCTGAATGGAACAAGACGCGATCGCGCTACCCCAGTTATAGAACAATATCAATGGATAGCTGCTGCTGCTGCTTTTGCTAATCCAGTCCCAGCACTTGACATCTTGGCAACTGCGGCAATTAATGCCCAGATGGTAATGGATTTAGGTAATATATATCAGCAGAAATTTTCCTTAGAACAGGCGCAAACTGTAGCTGGAACAATGGGAAGTTTGATGTTGAAACTCGGTTTAGTAGAACTTTCTACAAAGGCTATTAGTACTGTCTTAAAAAGCAACGCTGTCACCTTTGTTGCTGGTGGCGCGGTGCAGGGAGTAAGTGCTGCTTATCTAACCAGAGTCGCAGGGTTAAGTTTAATCGAGTATTTCCAACAACAGGAAATAGCTATGGATTCGGAAAATGCTTTGAATTTGGACAAATTGCGACTAACTTTGCAAAAAGTGTTTCAGCAAAATCAGCAGATGGCTTTTATGCAAGGATTTGTTAAGCAAGGCGTGAAGCGTTTATTACCAGAAGCGCAGCAGACAGAAGTAGTTGCATAATCCTAGGTTGCTGTAAGTCGCGGCTAAACTAACAAAGTCCGCTTAAACCCGCCTGCGCGGGTTTTGTCTGTATAGGGGCGATTTCTAATCACCAGTTTTATTTTGTATTGGTTTTTGTCAAGAATAGAGTCATTGAATGAACAATCACCCCTGTATCTTCTCCTTTTTCGCTGGCTCAGGTTTCCTAGATTTAGGTTTTGAAACCAGCGGCTTTAACATTGTTTATGTCAATGAAATTTTCTCCCCATTCATGGCAGCATACCGTTACTCACGGCAGGTTCTCAATTTACCATTGCCAGAATACGGATATTATGACGGAGAAGCAGCAGACGTAACCAAACTTAGCGAAGGATTACAAGCACAACGTCTCTGGGAATTAGTACAAGACTGCCGTAAGTCTAATAATATTGTGGGCTTTATTGGTGGCCCTCCCTGTCCTGATTTTTCTATTGGTGGAAAAAATAGAGGAAGTTTAGGAGATAATGGGAAGCTTTCATCTGCGTACATTGAATTAATTTGTCGTAATCTTCCAGATTTCTTTTTATTTGAAAATGTCAAGGGTTTATGGAGGACGAGAAAACATCGTCTGTTTTTTGAATCTCTTAAGCAACAGTTACAGCAAGCAGGCTATATATTAACAGAGCGATTAATTAATGCTATTGAATATGGTGTACCCCAGGATAGAGAAAGAATTATTATTATTGGGTTCCGAAATAATTTCATCCAAGATATAAAACTAGAAATTGGTAATTACCAGTTACTATCTGAAGGCGTTTTTCCATGGAAAAATCAGATTTTATATCCCCAAGAAAAAGTTTTTTCCTACCCTTGGCATAAGTGCGACCCTTTTAAGGAAGATTCGATAGTACCTTGTCCTAATGGCATTCCCCAAGAACTAACTGTTGAATACTGGTTTAGAAAAAATGATGTACTGAAACATAATAATGCTAAACACTATTTTCAACCAAGGTCAGGTATCACCAAATTTGCTGTGATTGATGAAGGAGATAATTCTAAGAAATCTTTTAAACGTCTGCACAGATGGCGCTATTCTCCAACAGCTTGTTATGGAAATAATGAAGTACATTTACATCCCTACAAAATCCGCCGAATTTCTGTAGCAGAAGCTTTAGCCATACAATCTTTACCTGCAAATTTTGTACTTCCAGAGAATATGTCACTTACAAATATGTTTAAAACTATTGGTAATGGCGTGCCATATCTGGCATCAGTAGCATTGGCTAAAACTATTCTTAATTTCTTAGGGCTTGGTGAAATAAAAATTGTTGGGCTTCCTCAGGTTGCGATCGCCTGATATTAACTCAAATACTCACAGTTATTCGTTAACATCTAGAAAGCCGTCATACAAGACCAAGCCAGCAGAATCTTTTCAGAATAAACTCGTAATAAACGTGGTTTAATATATATATAAAAAATGTTTTAATTTTTTATATAGTTTAATAATCAATCACTGGCAGAAGACACGATGGCAGCAGACTATCCTGATATTGATATTGCGCCATTTATCGATCACGCCCTGTTAACGCCAACAGCTACCCCAGAGCAAGTTGAGCAATGGTGTGAAGAAGCATACAGATTTAATTTTGCGGCGGTTTGCCTGTACCCCGCCTATGTAAAGCAAGCAGTCGAACTCCTCCACGGCAAAAATCCGAAAGTATGCACAGTTGTTGGCTTTCCTGCTGGTGCAACGACTTCAGCCGTCAAGCTGTATGAAGCTCAAGAAGCTGCGGACAGTGGAGCCACTGAGTTGGATGTGGTAATCAACCTAGGCTGGTTGAAAGCTGGCAAAATTGAAGAAGTCCACCGGGAGATTGCCGAAATATGCGAAGCGACTGGGCAGACTGTAAAGGTAATTTTAGAAACCAATCTGCTGACGGATGCGGAGAAAAAACTGGCAGCCGAAATATCTATGGAAGCAGGGGCCGTATTCTTAAAAACCAGTACAGGTTGGAATGGTGGAGCTACAGTAGCAGATGTAAAACTTTTGAAGGAAGTAGCAAAAGAAAGGGTGGGTATCAAAGCATCAGGTGGGATTCGCACTATCAATCAAGCCCTAGACTTAATATTAGCGGGCGCTACTAGATTAGGCACATCTCGTGGTGTCGATTTGATCCGCCAGCGCGATACTCTGGAAAAGAGTGAATAGTCATTTGTCTTTTGTTCTCTGTCATACCCTAGTCTTCTCTTGTCAGAGACGCTATCGCTAACGGGGAACGGCAAGTCACTCTTCGGGGCTTTTGAGGCTCCCACCTTGCTACCACCGCTACAGTGTGCCTTTGGGAGAAGACTCTCACCAATGACTAATGACTAATGACTAATGAGTAGAACCTACAAAGCAACTGGAATTAATCTCAAAGCCCAGGCGCTGGGAGAATCAGATAAAATAGTGACGATTTTGACAAGGGAATTCGGTCTGATTCGAGCAGTTGCTCCTGGGGCACGCAAGCACAACTCTAGCCTTGGTGGCAGGAGTGGGATGTTCGTGGTGAATGAACTATTGATTGCTAAGGGGCGATCGCTTGATAAAATTACTCAAGCACAGACGTTAAAAGCTTATCCAGGTCTGGCTAAAGATTTAGGAAAACTCGCTGCTAGCCAGTATTTAGCAGAAATAGTCTTGTGTCAGGCTTTGAGCGAACAACCCCAAGAAGAACTTTATGAGATACTCAACGAACATCTCAGTCGCTTGGAGGCATTGCCCAAGACAGAGATATCTAGCATCTTGGCTTACCTGGCTCATGGGATATTTCATCTTTTAGCCTTGGCAGGACTGACGCCTCAAGTACAAGTCTGTTGCCTAACTCAGCGCCCTTTAATACCAGACTTGACAGACCCTACCTGGCAGGTAGGATTTAGCATCCCTGCGGGTGGAACAGTTTGCTTAGAGAACTGGGAACGCTCGCGAACAGAGGAGGAGGACACACAGAGAAATAGAAATTCATCTTTTTCTCAATCACTAAATCATTCCATTATCCCATCACTTCCAAAACCTAGTTACCAAACAGTTGTTGTCCATCGGCAAGAAATACCTGTGATTTCTTTTCGTTTGAATGCTACACAACTAGCAATGCTCCAGCATCTATCGCAACCAGAGATAATGCAAATTGATGCAGCCAAAGATTATGGCTGGTTATCTGTTGAGCAAATCTTGCGCCAATATACTCAGTATCATTTAGGTCGACCTATTCGCTCTGCTACCTTAATTGACTCTTATTTTGCTGCCAACCATGATGCAACCGTCTGATTTGGATAAAGAAATCCTGCCTTTGTCGCCAAGCTACGCCAAAAAACAGAATAGAGCATCAGATCCTACCGTAACCAATCACCTGAGTGCTGTTCCCAAGTCAACACCCAGTCAAATCGATAGCCAAGGAATGTCTCCAAAAGACGTTTCTAAAAACGATCAAAACTTGACGGCGGAAATACCAAAAACTGATGTTCATAGTCAATCAGAAAAACAATCTGACGACCAATTCACTACTGCTGAAGCAGATAGCAATGGGCAAATGCCAGTAGCAACTACCCCAGAAAAAAATTCACCGAAATTAGATGGATCTGGTTCCGGCAAAGAAGCCGCATCAGGAAATGTAAAACATCTGGGGTTTTTACCTGTATTGAAAAATCCCAATTTCCTGGCTCTTTGGGGTGGTCAAGTTTTCTGCCAACTTGCTGATAAAGTGTATTTGGTGCTGATGATTGGTTTGATTCATAGTCAGTTTCAAACAGGCAATCAGAGTATTAGTGGTTGGGTATCAGCGTTGATGATGGCCTTTACCATTCCAGCTGTGCTCTTTGGTTCAGTAGCCGGTGTGTTTGTAGATCGTTGGTCGAAAAAAGCTGTGTTAGTGGCAACAAATGCTTGGCGTGGCATTCTGGTTTTAGCAATTCCTTTCCTACTGTGGGTGACTCATGATTGGCAACCCATAGGAATGTTACCAGTTAGTTTTGCCATCATCTTGGGTGTGACTTTTTTGGTTTCCACACTTACACAGTTTTTTGCACCAGCAGAACAGGCAGCAATTCCCTTAGTGGTAGAAGAACAGCATCTACTCTCTGCTAACTCTCTTTACACAACGACAATGATGGCATCGGTGATTGTCGGCTTTGCTGTAGGAGAACCGCTGTTGGCGATCGCCGATCAAATTTGGCTGCAACTCGTTGGTAGTGGTGGACTGGGTAAAGAACTTTTGGTAGGTGGAAGTTATGCGATCGCGGGACTAATTTTGTCCCTGTTGGCAACCAAAGAAAAACCTCACCCTCCCGAAACAGAATTTCCTCACGTATTCTCTGACTTGCGGGATGGTTTCGCCTACCTCAAAGCAAATCAGCGCGTTCGGAATGCCTTGCTTCAGCTAATTATCTTATTTTCTGTCTTTGCAGCATTGACTGTTCTAGCCGTTAGGATGGCAGAAATAATTCCTAACTTAAAAGCTTCCCAGTTTGGATTTTTGTTAGCAGCTGGCGGCGTCGGAATTGCTGCTGGAGCCGCAATTCTTGGTCAATTTGGACAACGCTTCTCCTATAGCCAATTAAGTTTGTGTGGTTGTTTAGGTATGGCAGCATCCCTGATTGGTCTATCAATATTTACAACGCATCTTTGGGTAGTCCTGCTATTGGTCGCTCTATTAGGTATCTTTGGAGCATTAATAGGTATTCCGATGCAGACTGCTATCCAAACAGAAACCCCGGCAGAAATGCGTGGCAAAGTCTTTGGCCTGCAAAATAATGTGATTAATATTGCCTTATCCTTACCCTTGGCATTAGCAGGTATAGCAGAAACTTTTGTGGGTTTACAGATAGTTTTTTTGGGATTAGCTGCGATCGTCTTTTCAGGAGGTATATTAACCTGGTATAACTCACAAGAGTAGTTATCAGCTAACAAGAGTTGTTATTCATTACCTTTTTACTTAAAGATTTGGTGTTCATGGTAAACTAAGGGCAGTAATAATTTATCGCATACTTGCTGGAAATAAATCTGACATTAGCCAGAATAAGTTGTTTAAATATATAGAATGAACAACTTATAAGTAAAGTAGATAAAAGCGTAAATCCATTAGTTTAAACATCTGAGAAATCAGCTTTTTAACTATTGTGTGGCATTAATTTATCATAACTACCAAACTAGCAAGTACAAATGATAAAAGATACAAAACTGAATAGATAAAACCCGCTTTTCTTATAGCTAATAAAGAATGCGTATAGCCTGGATTGGAAAAAAATCACCCTTTTGCGGTAATGTCACCTACAGTCGAGAAATTACAAATGCCTTACTAGACCGGGGACACCAAGTCAGCTTTCTTCACTTCGCTCAAGAAGAATCCGAACCAGACAACTGGCCAAACTTCCAGGAAGTTTCCCTACCCTTCATTTATAAGTCTCAGGTTTACACAATCCCTACTTTTAAAGCGACCAAACTTTTAACTCAGTCGCTACGACAAATCAAGCCGGATGTAGTTCATGCTTCCTTGACCCTATCTCCTCTTGATTTTGTTCTACCAGAAATATGCGAACAACTGAATTTGCCCCTAATTGCAACTTTTCATACACCATTTGCTGGCAAGGGAGCAAAACTGATTTCGGGAACACAACTTTTAGCTTATCAACTCTACGCGCCTTTTTTGGTTAACTACGATCGCGTGATTGTATTTTCCCAAATTCAGCGAGAATTATTGGCACGTATGGGGGTGCGGGAAGAGAATATCGCCGTAATTCCCAACGGTGTTGATACCAGTAAGTATTCTCCTGGGCCTTCTAAAGTCAAAGCAGAATTTAAAGCCGAACGCTTATTTGTTTATCAAGGTCGAATAGCGCCAGAGAAAAATATCGAAGCCCTCCTTCGGGCTTGGAAGCAGTCAGAAATGGAGACTGGTAGTAAGTTGCTAATTGTTGGTGATGGCCCTTTAAAACCTTCTTTAGAACCATTTTATGGTTGGGAATACGGTATTATCTGGTTAGGATTTATTGCTAACGAAGACCGACGCATCGAACTTTTGCGTGGAGCAGATGTATTTATTTTACCTTCATTGGTAGAGGGTTTGTCCCTGTCTTTGTTAGAGGCAATGGCATCTGGTTTGGCTTGTTTAGCAACAGATGTGGGTGCAGATGGAGAAGTATTGGAAAAAGGAGCAGGCATAGTTCTTAATACTAAGACAGTGCGATCGCAATTAAGAACCCTCTTACCAGTCTGCCAAGACCATCCTGAATTAACAACTCTACTGGGGCAAAAAGCAAGACAGCGTGTATTAGACCGCTATACCCTCAGTAAGAATGTTACTCACTTGGAAGAACTTTATAGAGAAGTTTTAACACAGCGACCTCTACCAATAAGTCGTAGAGCATAGAAAAAAGTAAGAACTACTTGCTAGCTATTTCTACTCACAGATTAGAAGTCAAGACTCAGGACTTTGTAAAGACCATCCCAAACTTGTTGGCTGTTCATAAACTCGCTTCAGAGTATTTATATCTCTGGGAGAAATAGGTGGCGGGTTACGAACTTGGGAAAAATATAAAGCATCAGTTTGTAGCGGACTATGGCCCCAAATTCCCAGTGCATGGCCAAATTCGTGGCGGATAGCAGCAGTGAGATAATTACCAGTCTGGCTAGGACTCAACAATATAGTGAAGCGATGCGATAAAACTTTGTTGCTAGTGTATAACTCGTAAGTAGTTTGTGCAGAACGCGCACGGGGAAAATTGTTGCCACGGGAAATCTGAAGAGGTGGTGCTTTTCGTAAAATCTTAATATCAGCAAGTTGTGGTTGTTCAACTACTGTCAAAGGCAAATAAGAACTCCACTCTTGCACAGCCTGCAAGACATTGTTAACCCATGCTTGAGCCTGTTTTTCACTAACTATTTTTGGTGATTCTACGTAAACTCTAATAGGAAATTGCGACCAAACTAAATAACCTACTTGGGTTTTTATGACTTTAGAAAAGTAGTCACCGCTGTTAGTCTTATCTTGCCACTGCGCTAGTGTGGGCGGTAGGCGATGAGGTTTTGGTGGTGAGAGAGGGGGAGATGGGGAGATGGAGAGAGAAATTATAAGATCGCCATCATCTAAAAAAGATGATTTTGTTAAGGCGTTAGTCAGTTGGAGGTTAATTAAAACGAGTAGCAGCCCTGTGCCAATAGCTAAGGCAAGAGCTGCTAGTAAGCGCTGCTTAATTAAGTTTTTGAGGGTGTTAGGTATTGGGGATTGAGTTTTGTTTCCCATTTTCCTATTTCCCTTTTCTTATTTAGGTAGCCAACCGGCACTCAAAACGACTGTTAAACCAAGGAAAATAACTGTTAGTGCCCAAGTAACTCGGTTCAATGTATTTTCTGCGCTCTTAGTGCTGCTAAATAGTTGGGCTTGTCCGCCAATAGCTCCAATACCATCACCTTTGGGGCTATGTAGCAACACCAAGATAATTAAACCTGTGGCGGAAAATGCCCAAATGCCTTGCACGATATTAGTAACTGTCATGGTAGCAATCTCATTTATAAAAAGTTTAAAAACGCAGAAGTTAGCAGTAAGCTAAAACACATTTGAATTGCACAATCATTCATGAGGGCTGTCGTACGTCATTAGTCATTAGTCGAAAGTATTTACAAAGGACGTATGACAAATGATTAATAACGGTTTTAGCCAGTGAATGTGCAACTTAGACGCACATTAGCTTAGAGACGCGATGAATCGCGTTTGTAAAACAGTCAGCAGTCAGGAGTTAGAAAAGTCTTGATTTATGACTTTTAACTCCTAACTGTTTAACACTATTTTACAGCCCGGCTTGCACGGGAGTGCGAGTACGTTGCAAGTCATATTCTGCTGCTGAAAGCAGCGATCGCCCTGTCATTTCTGGTGGCTGAGGTAGTTGTAAAATCTCCAGAATCGTGGGAGCAATGTCGGATAGCTTACCATCGCTTCGTAGTTCTACATTTGTAGCATGTCCAGGGATTTTGACTTTCTCGCCCTCCACCAGGATTAAGGGAACTGGGTTGGTGGTGTGAGCTGTCCAAGGATTACCCTTATCATCTAGCATATACTCTGCGTTGCCGTGGTCAGCAGTAATAATTGCTGTACCGCCGACTTTGCCAATGCTCTCGATAAGGCGACCCAAACAGCGATCTACTGTTTCAATTGCGGTAATTGTAGCTTCGATCTGACCAGTATGCCCTACCATGTCTGGGTTGGCATAGTTAATCACAACTAAGGAGTAGATACCTTTTTGAATTGCGGCGATCGCTACATCTGTAACTGCTGCTGCTGACATTGCTGGGGCTTTGTCGTAAGTCGCTACCATCGGACTGCTTACCAGTTCCCGGTCTTCTCCAACAAAAGGTTCCTCTAGGCCACCATTGAAGAAATAGGTGACATGGGCGTATTTTTCGGTTTCGGCGGTGCGTAACTGCTTGAGATCGTGATTGGCTATGACTTCCCCCAGAATATTACTCAGATTTTGAGGTTCAAAGGCCACAGCCACAGGTAAGTCGGAATCGTACTGAGTAAAAGTCACAAACGACAGCGGCGTGATTTGCTGTCTTTCAAAGCCGTTAAAGTTGGGGCTGACCAAAGCTTGAGTCAGTTGTCTGGCGCGATCGGGACGGAAGTTGAAAAATATCACCCCGTCTCCTGGTTCTATTGCACCGGGAGCAATTCTGACTGGGAGGACAAACTCATCATTTACTCCTTCGGCGTAAGATGCTTGCAAGACTTCCAAAGCCTTTCGGCCATCACCTACACCATCTTGTATCATCACGTCATAGGCACGTTTTACCCGATCCCAGCGGTGATCGCGATCCATCGCGTAGTAGCGACCGCTGAGGGTAACTATGCGCCCAATTTTCGTGCAGTCTATATAGTTTTGCAGGAGCGTTATCGCTTTTACAGCATCTTTTGGGGCGGTGTCACGACCATCAGTAATGGCGTGGATACATACTTCTGAAATTCGCTGATTTTTGGCTAAATCTAGTAGTCCGAATAGATGGGTGATGTGCGAATGTACTCCACCTTCAGAACAAAGTCCTACTAAATGTAGCTTGCTATTTCGAGAGCGAACTTCCTGACAAATTTTGAGAATAGCTGGGTTTGAGGCAATAGAACCGTCTTCGACCGCATCTGAGATGCGTACCAATTCTTGCGGTACTACTCGCCCAGCGCCAATGTTCAAATGACCAACTTCCGAGTTGCCCATTTGTCCTTCTGGCAACCCTACGGCTTTTCCTGATGTGCAGATGAGGGTATGTGGGTAAGCTGCCCATAAGCTTTCCACGATCGGAGTTTTAGCCGCGATAATAGCGTTTCCTCGCGTCTTTTCGCAGTAGCCCCATCCGTCTAAAATGACTAGCACCACAGGAGCAACAGGTGCTTTGGTCATAGTAAAATTGCCCTTTACTTTTTGTAATACCCGAATGATACCATTGCTAATCCCTGCCGCAAGTGAATTTCTGCTTATTAACTTGTTTTATGAAAGGCTTGCAGTTCTTTTAGATATTTTTTAAAATTTAGTAATTTTTTTATATTATTTGCGATCGCAAATAATTCAGTAATTACTAAGTAGTAGCTCTTCAGCGCCACTACTTACTCATTTCCTAGTTACTTATTTCCGTTTTGTGCCCGATTTCGCCGCTTTAGCAGCTTTCTTAGCTGCTTTTTCAGCATCCATCGCCGCTAACTTTGCTTGTTCTTTTTCTTCGGCAATTTTCTGGAGATAGTAATGATAATCTCCCAAGTAGACACGGAATTCGCCATCACGAACTTCTACGATTTTGTTAGCTACCTGAGAGATAAAATAGCGGTCATGGGAAACTACAATTGCCGTACCATCATAGTTCTGTAGAGCTTCTTCCAGCATTTCTTTAGCTGGAATATCCAAGTGATTTGTCGGCTCATCTAAAATTAGTAAGTTCGCAGGACGTAAGAGCATTTTTGCCAATGCTAGACGAGCTTTTTCTCCTCCACTCAATGCCCCAACTGCCTTAAATACAGTATCACCAGTGAATAAGAAGCGTCCCAAAAGTGTGCGGACTTCTTGATTATCCCAATCGGGAACTTCATCATGGATAGTTTCCATAACAGTTCTCTTTAAATCCAACGCTTCAGCTTGATTTTGCTCAAAATAACCGGGAATAACGTTGTGATCGCCTAATTTAACGATACCTTCTGTGGGTTTTTCCATACCCATGATTACGCGCAAAAGTGTAGATTTTCCTGCACCATTGGGGCCAAGAAAAGCAATGCGATCGCCTCTTTCAATTAGGAGATTAGCACCCAAAAACAAAATCTTATCACCATAGACATGAGTTAAGTCTTTAATTTCTACTACTTCGCGTCCACTGCGGGGTGCAGGGGGAAAGCGGAAGTGTAAAGTTCTTACCCCAGCTATGGGTGCTTCGATGCGCTCAATTTTTTCCAGTTGCTTTTCCCGGCTTTTGGCTTGGGTACTGCGGGTAGCACTGGCGCGGAATCTGTCAACAAAAGTTTGTTGTTTTTCTAATTCTTTTTGCTGGCGTTCGTAGGCGCTAAGTTGTGCTGATTGATTTTCAGCTTTTTGTTGTAAATACGCCGAGTAATTGCCAAGGTAGGTGGCAGAAACACCACGTTCAGTTTCCACAATTTGCGTGCAGAGGCGGTCTAGAAACTCCCGGTCATGGGAGACTATTACCATTGGAGTAATCAGCCCTTTGAGGTAATTTTCTAACCACTCAATGGTTTCTAAATCTAGGTGGTTAGTAGGCTCATCCAGCAGCAATAAATCAGGTTTTTGCAGGAGGATTTTACCCAAACTCATCCGCATTTGCCAACCACCACTGAAGGCACTGACGAGGCGATCGCCATCTTCTAGCCCAAACCCCATCTCTGGTAAGATTTTTCCGATGCGTGCATCTAAGTTGTAGCCATCTAAGGCTTCAAATTTACGCTGCAAACGATCCAACTTATCGATCAGTCGATCCAGTTCGTCTGGGTTAGCGGTTTCCATCTCTTGTGGTACGTGCGCTAGAGATAACTGTACTTCGTTGGCTTCTTTGAAGACAGTCCAAAATTCTTCTCTAACGGTGCGGGTGGGGTCTACTTCAAACTCTTGGTTGAGGTAGGCTATGTGTAAGCTATTAGGACGAATTATTTCGCCTGAGGTGGGTTCCATTTCCCCAGAGATAATTTTTAGCTGAGTAGATTTTCCAGCACCGTTGACACCGACTAAGCCGATGCGATCGCCTGGCTTAACTTCCCAGTTGATATCTTTGAGAACTTCGCCTGTGGGATAAATTTTACTTATATGTTCTAATCGCAGCATTAAGTTTCTCTCAGGTAGGGAGTGGGTGGTTGAGGACGAACTACTAACACCGCCTCTAATATTAACAAAAATTAACTTAGCAAACTAGCATCAATATTATTCAGTTTAGTGGGGGATCTTTTGAAGGTATCAGAGAATTTAGTGAACTATTGGTTACTCAAGTCAAGCTCTTTTTGTCTATCTTGAAGTAAAACTGCGATCGCTCTGGTTCCATGCTTGGGACGCTCAAAGCTGCGGTGGTGGTTGGTTTTAAAGAGATTCTCCTAAAAACCACTCGTACCCTTCTTTAAACTGCTTCTTCGCATTATGCTCTACAATGCTGCCATGAGCCACAATAACTCTTCTAAAGTCCCATCGCAGTACCTTTTGAACTGATTGTTTAACCTTCTCTTTTTCTTGAGTAGCCAACTGTTCTAACAATGATGGTCTAAGTTTCTTGTACCCTCCCATTATTTTGGATACTAATTTTGTTGTCATTGGGAAACTTTCATCGAAGTAAAAAGCTGTGTCTGTCAAAATCAAAGTTTGACTTTCAGCATGAAAAAAAATATACTCATTTAAAGGTAATGCTCCACTTGGAAGAAAAGTTTTAAACCCTTCAAATAATAAACATTCAAGTTCCCCTAAAAAATTTTCGCCATTATCCTCTAATTCTTGATCAATAGATATCTCAGGTCTTTTTGCCTTCAATCCCGATACAGCATAGACCTTTGCTTGAGGATAGAGAGCCTTAAAGTTAGATAAGAACAGATAGTGAAAAAGATTTGGGGCAACAATATACTTAACATTTCCAAGCTCATTGAGTTGCTCAGTAGTTTCGTCATCAACTTGGATCGGAGAAATAACAGCTAATTCACCATTATTTAAACTAATTACCGTCATTTTTGTACCGACACTCAATCCAAAATACTTTAACGGTTGCTCGGCGATCCAAATATTCTGATCAATTTTTATGAGCATAACTAATTCCAGCAGCAGCTTTGAGCGGTTATGTATGGCGAACTGACAAGGCTCAATAGTCGATTATGTATTAAACTAAAAACTTATAATCCAGAAAAATTGTAGTAATTATCCTTCCCAGTCTTGACGAGTATCGCACAGAAAATTGTCTGCTATCGCCTCATCAAATAAATAGGGGCAATGTTCTGGAAAAATTCGTAATGGTAAGTTAGTTTCTCGTAACGCCAAATCAACTCCCGCTTCCAAGCCATCTAACAAGGCTTCTTCGATTCGAGACTTTAAAGAGACGACGAGCTAGTTTGATCCGATTTTGCGCTAAATCGCCCTTAAAAACCTTAATTACAAATTACGAATTGAATTATTTTAATATTCAACTAGCCTTCGCTTCCTCCCCAGACGCTTCAGCAACAGCGGCTAACCTATCTGCTGCTGCTTGAACGATTTGAGCCACTTGGCTTAGAGGCATGTGCTGAATTTGTCTTAGAATCAAACTCAAGTCTGAGGTTTCTGGAATTGGTTTGCCATCTAAGCAACTAAGTAACTCTTCCATCGTGTAGCCTGCTCTCGATGCGATTTGAGCCAAATTTTCTGTATCTGGAACCTTTACACCTTTTTCCCACATCTGAACAGCAGTAGCAGAAACTCCTAAAAGCTTACCAAACGATCGCTGACTCATTGAACCACGAGCCAGTTTAATGATTTCAATCAGTTTTTGTCTGCTTTCGATATTCACTGCTTGTTTAGCTAGCCAACGTATTTACAAGTTCACTTTCAATACTACAAGTTTACTTTTATATTGACAGCATGATGTTTTAGTACTACACTAAATATCCTAAGTTTTAATATGACAACTATAGTAATAAACTTATAAGTAGGCGATCGCAGCCATCTTTAGCCTATTAGTTTGCTACGGAGCTGAGCTAGTAGCTAGATATTACTGCGAACAAATAATCATCGATGGTGCATCATGTTTCGCAAGCTACATAAAATTAATCAGTACCGCCGCAAAGGTCGAAATCTCATAGCCGCTAATAAAATTAAACCGGAGCAGTGGAACATTTCTAAAGCAGAAGCCAAACAAGCCCTGAAAGCTAAAGGTTATGATGTCAAGCAAATTAAAAAAATTTACCACCTGAAGCATCAGGTATGTATTTCCTACTGGGATGGTAAATACAACGTGTGCAGCAGTTTTTTCAGCTACCGGATTTTTGCGCGTTGGCAAATAGAAGTAGAAAAGTTAATTTATTGTTGCCAAAACCTCAAACAATGGACGAAGTTAAATTACCTCATGCAGTACGAATTCGCTTACTACAATTATCCCAGTGAAATAGAATATATAATTAACGCTGAATTAAAAAACCACTTGTGTGTGTTAAATACAACAGAACGACTAGCGGTTTTCCACGTTGTTTAATAGCGATAATTAGTTGGCACCACCGGAAGTAGCTAACTCTGCTAAACGCTCCTGCTGATCTTGAGATATACAAGATTGGATAACCGTTTCTAAGTCGCCTTCCAAGACAGGGTTAAGAGAATAATTTTGACCTAAACGGTGGTCAGTAACGCGGTTATCTTTATAATTGTATGTGCGGATTTTTTCGGATCGCGAGCCTGTACCAACTTGCGATCGCCGCATGGAAGTTACAGCTTCTTGTTGTTCGCTTAACTTGATTTCGTACAATTTCGCCCGTAGAATTTGCATCGCCCGTTCTTTGTTCTGCAACTGGCTGCGTTCTTCAGTACAGAAAATGCGTATTCCTGTCGGTTTGTGCATCAAGTCAACGGCTGTTTCTACCTTATTGACGTTTTGTCCACCAGCGCCGCCAGAACGAGCTGTGGTCATTTCAATGTCCTTGGCATCAATGTGGATTTCCACATCATCTACCTCTGGCATAATCGCCACTGTGGCAGTAGAAGTGTGAACCCGTCCTCCAGCTTCAGTTGTTGGCACGCGCTGCACGCGATGTACTCCAGCTTCAAACTTTAGTTGGCTGTATACGTTGTCACCTTTAATTTCAAGTATGACCTCTTTCCAACCGCCCATTTCACCTAGAGACTCGCTCACCAAGGAAACTTTCCAACCTTGAGTCTGAGCATAACGAGTGTACATCCGCATCAAATCGCCAGCCCAAATACTGGCTTCATCTCCACCAGTGCCAGCGCGAATTTCCAACATGATATTCTTCTCATCGTTGGGGTCACGGGGTAACAGCAATACCTTCAAGTGAGTCTCTAGATATTCCAGTTTTTGCTCAAGTTCATCTACTTCCAACGCTGCCAGTTCTTGTAACTCTGGGTCGCTAGCAGCTTCTTTATAAACCTGACGCGCTCCTATCAAGTCTTCCTGGGCAGTTTTCCAAATTTCGTAGGTATTTACTACTTCTTCCAAAGAAGAACGAGACTTAGCTATCTGTTGATACTCATCAGGATTTTTAGCAGTATCAGGGTCGCCAAGGCGACGGGTTAATTCGTTAAAGGTTTGTTCAACGGATTTGAGTTTCTCCAGCAGGTATGTTTCAGCCATGACAAGTGCGATCGCTCCTTAAAATAACAAGTTGGCTCGAGCATTAAATGACAATCGACCCAGCCGATGCAGGGTCGTCGTTAACAGCAGAGCCAACCCGCTACTTTTTGTTTTGATCGTCGCCAGATGTTTGAGTGCTGCTCATACCATATTTGCGGAGGAAGCGCTCTACTCGACCCTCAGTATCAATAATCTTCTGAGTGCCAGTGTAAAAGGGGTGATTTCCAGACCAAACATCTACGTGCAATTCTGGCTTGGTAGAGCCAATGGTCATAACAACTTGACCGTTGCAGTAAACTTTAGCTTCTGGATACCACTTAGGATGAATATCGGATTTAGCCATTGTCTGTTTTGTGGTGAATCTATATAAATTATAACTTTTAGCCTTCAATCAGGACTAGGGACTAGGTATTAGTGACTGGGTGCTAGGAACAAAGATTGAAACTCTGCAAACTTTTTTCCAATCCCCAATACCCAATTCTGATCCCCAATCGCTTATCGCTTGGAGTACTGAGGTGCTTTGCGGGCTTTGTGCAAACCATATTTTTTCCGCTCTTTTGCCCGGGGATCACGAGTTAAGTAGCCTTCAGTTTTCAAAGGTGAGCGGTTTTCTGGGTCTAGTTGACATAAAGCACGGGCAACTCCCAAGCGAATGGAGTCAGCCTGTCCGGTCAAACCGCCGCCTTCAGCTTTAACTAAAATGTCATATTCGTTTTCCAGTCCCAGAGTTTCTAGAGGTGCTTTGATGACTCCAAGGTAATTGGCATTGAATTGGAAATATAAGGTTCCATCTTTACCATTCACAGTCAGTTGACCGTTACCGGGAATCAAGCGTACCCGTGCAACTGAGCACTTGCGACGACCTGTACCCCAATACACGGCACGACCGCTATTAGCGTCTGCTACTACCATTAATTTTCTGCTCCAGGAATTGTATTAACTTTTAGTTCTTTAGGTTTTTGGGCTTCATGGGGATGAGTGGGCCCAGCATAAACTTTCAACTTGGTGAATAGCTGCCTACCCAGGCTATTTTTGGGTAGCATACCTTTAACAGCATGTTCTAATATCCTTTCTGGTAGGCGCTGTTGCAATTTGGCAAAGGTTTCCGTCTTCATACCACCGGGACGACCAGAATGGCGACGATAAATCTTTTGGGTACGCTTTTTGCCGGTAACTGCTACTTTTTCAGCATTGACGACAATCACGAAGTCACCTGTGTCTAGGTGAGGAGTATATTCAGGTTTCTTTTTTCCTCTGAGAATCTGGGCGATTTCAGTGGCGAGGCGACCGAGGCGTTGGTCAGTAGCGTCTACTACGTACCATTCATGCTCAAGGGATTCTTGAGGAGGAAGGTAGGTTTTACTCATTGTTGTTTGTCCTTTGTCATTTGTCTTTGAAGTTTTGATGGTCGAGTTACGGCGATCAGACTTCTCTGTTTGTTATTTGTCATTAGTCATTTGTCTTCACTTAATGACTAATGACCAACTTTGGCATGGTTTCGTACCAAATCTCTTTTGGAAAGGGAAAATCTGGATAGCCGACGCGTAATAAGCATAAGCCTTGGGGAGGTGCAGCATGTTTCACTTCTTCCCGGCGTTGTTCTTTCCAGAGTTCGGTGAAGCTCATAAGCGATCGCTTGCCAGAACCTACTTGTGCCAGCATCCCTACCAATAGCCGCACCATGCCATACAAAAATCCATCTGCCTGTATTTCAATATGGATAAACGGCCCACTGCGACAACATTCTGCTGCTTGCACTTCTACCCAGGAATGCGATCGCTTTGATCCTGCGCGGTGAAAAGCAGCCAAATGATGTTTTCCCATTAATGGTTTCAGAGCGTCTTGGATTAAGGATTCATCCAGAGGAGCATAATAATAATGCCAACTGAAGGGGTCTACGAACAAGTTCGGTCGATCTTCAGTGTATATGGTGTAGCGATACCGTCGATAGGCTGCATTAAAACGAGCGTGCCAACGGTTACTTACACTTGCTGAAGCCCTTATTAATATATCTTGAGGCAGATAGCTATTAAGGATTGTTGCCCACTTGTGAGATGGGATTAAACCTGTTGCGTCAAAATGGGCTACTTGAGCAGCGGCGTGAACTCCGGCATCGGTTCGCCCAGCACCGTGTAGTGCCACATGGTATCCAAGAATTTTAGCGATCGCTGCTTCAATCTCTTCCTGGACAGTGCGCTGCTGCTTTTGCCGTTGCCAGCCATGAAAGTGAGTGCCCAGGTATTGGATTACCAGGGCTACTCGGTGAGTTGGTGGAGGCTGGAGACTTTCTAACATACAGATTTCGTCTTTTGTCATTAGTCATTTGTCATTAGTCGTAGATTCTTGACCATTGACCAATGAATAATGACTAAAATCCAAAACTATGATTAGACCAGTTCAATAATTGCCATCTGGGCATTATCGCCTCGACGCGGTACGGTATGCAGGATGCGGGTATAACCTCCTTGGCGAGTACCATACCGAGTCGGAGCTTGCTCAAACAAAGCGTGAACTAGTTGTTTATCAAAGATATAGCCCAGCGCTTCCCGGCGTGCTGACAAAGAGCCGTTTTTAGCTAGGGTAATCATTTTGTCTACTTCACTTCGCAGAACTTTAGCTCGAACTAAAGTAGTAGTGATCCGACCATGACGGATCAGCTCGGTAGCAAGCGATCGCAATAAAGCACGACGTTGATCGGTTGGTTTACTTAGTTTCTTGACGCGACAACGGTGACGCATAATTATCCACTATGAATTACGAACGGTTTTTAATTAGGGGTGTTTAGAGCCTCTTTCCTGCGGCAAGGTAATGCCCAAGCGTCGCTGTAAAGCTTCAACTACTTCTTCCGCTGACTTCTGACCAAAGTTCTTAATTTCTAGAAGATCTTCTTGGGTGTAATCCAACAAGTCTGCTACAGAATTAACTTGTGCCCGTTTGAGACAGTTATAAGCCCGCACAGAAAGCTGCAACTCTTCGATGGGAATCTGAGCGGTTGGATCGTCTGGAATGTCTGAACCTGTGTCTGTTGGTTCTAGGGAGATATCTTTCAACGGATTGAATAAATCTACCAAAATGCCAGCTGCAGAGGATAGTGCTTCTTGGGGAGAGAGACTACCATTTGTCCAAACTTCTAACAGCAGTCGATCTTTTGTGATCGAGCCATCTAAACGGGCTTCTTCGACACTATAGTTGACTTTTCGCACAGGCATAAACACTGAGTCGATTTGGAGGAAGTCCAGTGATGTGGCTTCTTCACGTCCTCGCTCTACAGTGCGATACCCTTTGCCTTTCTCAATCCGAAACTCCATTTCCAGCTTGCCTCCTTCAGCTAAGGTGGCTATGTACTGGGTCGGATCAATGACTTCTACTTCACTGGGCAAATCAAAATGTGCCGCAGTAACTGTTGCTGGGCCGTTAACGAGCAACCGACCAATCTGAGGCTGAGAAGAATAGCTCTTAAGGATTACTTCCTTCATTTTCATGAGGATTTCCAGCACATCTTCCCGTACGCCCGGAACTGTGGCAAACTCATGGGAAACGCCTGCAATCCGCACTGCTGTGACTGCTGTACCCTCTAAATTAGATAGTAAAACCCGCCGCAGCGCGTTGCCAACAGTTGTTCCTTGACCACGCTCCAGAGGTTCCAGAATAAACTTACTGTAATGGCTCCGACTTTCTTCTGTACTAGACTCTACACATTCAATTTGAAACTGCGCCACGGATTAGCCTCCCTTCTTTTAAGGTGCTGCTAGCAGGCAAATCAATTGCCTCCCGAATTCACTTTATGCCCTGTAGGTTTAGATTTATCAAACTCACAACATCCAATGACAATAGAGTTTGACGCTTCTATTTAATCCCCAGGTGTTGATAATATTTTGGGTTGTCCAAAGTTTAGTAGCCCTTCTTACTGAAAGAACTAATATCTCTTTAGTCGCCCTAGCCGTCCGACAGTTACAAGCTCTCACTCAATGGCAGTTTGCACTTCTATTAGCACAACCATTGACTATAGGTGACTTACCTTTGCTGAAACTTTTCGCCTTTAATGTCTAATTTTTAACGATTAAACTCGACGACGCTTAGGCGGACGGCAACCATTGTGAGGAATCGGGGTAATATCCCGAATTAGTGTAATTTCCAGTCCTGCTCCTTGGAGTGCCCGGATAGCAGTCTCTCTACCTGCTCCTGGCCCACTGACCATCACCTCAATTTGGCGCATCCCTTGATCGATAGCTCGACGTGCTGCGCTTTCAGCGGCGGTTTGTGCTGCAAAGGGAGTTCCCTTTTTTGCTCCCTTGAAACCGCTAGAACCAGCACTAGCCCAAGAGATGACATCTCCATTTTGATCGGTAATGGTGACAATGCTATTGTTGAAAGTAGACTGGATATAGGCCATCCCGTTGGGGACGTTCCGTTTTTGCTTTTTGCTCCCGGATTTTTTAGTTGGTTGTCTCGCCATATTTGTTTAGTTAATTTCAGGTAAAACTTGCTCTCATTAGCAAGCGTTGCAAAATTATTTCCCTGGTGCCTTCTTCTTCCCAGCCACTGTCTGCCTTCTTCCACGACGGGTTCTAGCATTAGTGCGAGTTCTTTGTCCTCTTACTGGCAAGCCCATGCGATGACGACGCCCTCTGTAGGTGCCAATATCAACTAAGCGCTTGATGTTCATAGACTCCAAGCGCCGTAAGTCCCCTTCAACTTGATAGTTGCTTTCTACTTCTCCTCGCAGGGCTGCGACATCGGCATCACTTAACTCTTTAACACGGATGTCTGGGTTTACACCTGTAGCCGCTAAGATTTCTTGCGACCGTGATAAACCAATTCCGTAGATGTAAGTCAGACCAATCTCGATGCGCTTATCGCGTGGAAGGTCTACTCCGGCAATACGTGCCACAATTAATCTCTCCCTATTGTTCTCGCAATTACTGTTGGAAAAACGTGATTAATCGCGTCTTTTCGTTTTAATGATGATATGTGTGTCGTACCTAAATTTGATGGTGGTAAGAGCACTATCCTTGACGTTGCTTGTGCTTAGGATTGACACAAATCACCATGACGCGACCACGACGTTTGATCACGTTACACTTTTCACAAATTTTCTTGACTGAGGCTCTGACTTTCATGCCTTTTTTAATTGACTCCAAATAGTGAATTATAGCATTTTTAGGGAATTAATTTCAGTTAAGCAACTAGAAAACACCAAAAAGGTGGTTTTATGGTAAGATTCTCTACATAGATTTACTTCTTTCGTAATCGATAGGTGATTCTACCCTTTGTTAGGTCATAGGGAGTTAACTCAACTTTGACGCGATCGCCAGGTAAAATTTTAATGTAATTGCGGCGAATCTTGCCGGAAATGTGTGCTAACACGTTAAAGCCATTATCCAAGTCAACGCGAAACATCGCATTGGGCAAGGACTCAGTAACCGTGCCTTCCATTTCAATTAAATCTTGCTTAGACAATTTGTTTTTTCCTCAACTCAACAATCTCCTATTCTGTTGCACCAGCTTCATCTGCAAGAGAACATACTTTGAGAAATATATCAACAGTTTATTAATATATCTTAGCTAAAATCGACCTACTCCCTGCTGAGACTGGAAGAAAGCAGGAGGTAACTACATACTTTATTATTGTCTTCCTCTGTCCCCACGCCACTTGTTACAACGGAGGGAACCCTCCGTTCGCCCTTGGCGTCTCCCCTTGGGAGAAGTTTGGAGCGGAGGAAGCCTCAACTCCAACTTCTCTGTGCAACGCACTGGCTCCTCTCCCCCCTACTATTTCATGAGGCTATTAGCTTTTGAAGTTCGGTAGTGACCTCTTCTTGGGACTGATTACCATTGACCGTAAGGAGTTTTTGGCGATCGCGGTAATAGTCAATCAAGGGTGCAGTTTCAGCGCGATAAACTTCTAAGCGGCGACGAATTACCTCTTCAGTATCATCTTTTCGTCCTCTGCCTAGTAAACGTGTTACCACTACTTCATCTGATGCATCCAAGTTAACTACCCTTTCACCATCCTGATGCGTTTTTTTCAGTAACTCCTGCAAAAAAACTGCTTGAGTCACTTTGCGGGGAAAGCCATCAAGAATCCAACCGGATTTAATATCTGGCTCTTCTAGCCGCTCCTGCACCATTTCCTGTACTAGCTGGTCAGGGACTAATTCGCCGCTATCAACATAACTTTGAGCCTTAATCCCTAAAGAAGTTTGCTCTTTCATGGCTTTCCTTAAAATATCGCCCGTAGAAATATGGGGAATATTCAACTTTCCAGCCAAAGTTTGAGCTTGAGTTCCTTTACCAGCCCCAGGTGGCCCCAAGAAGATTAATCGCGTCACTATTGTTTCACCATTCCTTCATAGCGCTGAGAGATGACGTAAGTTTGGACTTGTTTAGCTGTCTCAATTGCCACACCAACCAAAATTAATAAAGAGGTTGCACCCAGTCCCTTAAAGGTTGGCACTCCTAAAGCACTTTCCACACCAGTTGGGATAATAGCAACCAAGCCCAAAAAGATCGCGCCTAAAAAAGTGAGTCGGTTTGTCACACGCTCGATATACTCACTAGTTGCCTTACCCGGACGAATGCCAGGAATACTAGAACCCATCTTCTTCAGGTTTTGTGCTACATCTACTGGATTGAGTATCAACGAAGAATAGAAGTAGCTAAAGAAAATGATAGAAATCATGTAGACCAAGGCATATATCCAAGAGCCAGAACCGCTTGGACTTAGATAAGTGTTAACAATATTCGCCAATTCTGGGTTTTTGGTAAAATTAGCGATCAGAAGTGGCAAACTCAGGATGGCAGCTGCAAAGATAATTGGCATAACGCCACCAGCAATTAACCGTAGGGGTAAATAACTGCGTTGCTCTGCCAATACGCGCCGACCAACTTGGCGACGGGCTGAAATGATTGGAATGCGGCGGATGCCTTCCTGAACAAACACAATACCAACAATAGTTGCCAGGAATACCAACACTAGCACAATCACGCGACCAACTATTTCCCTGCCGCCAACTTGTACTAAGTCAATGGTGTCACCTAAGGACTTTGGTAATGAAGCGACAATGTTGACAAAAATCAACAATGATGCGCCATTGCCAATACCACGTTCTGTGATCAGTTCTGATGCCCACATGACAAACATGGAACCAGCAGTCAGAGCGATCGCAGTTTCAGCTACGAAGATTGGCCCTGGGTTTAAAGCAAATTGCTGGAGGAATAATGTCGAAAAAGCCACACTTTGAATAATTGCCCAACCTAAAGATACATAGCGTGTAATTTGTGCAATTTTCCGCCGACCAGCTTCTCCTTCATTTTTCTGTAAATTTTCTAAAGAAGGAATTGCCGCAGTGAGCAATTGAATAATAATGGATGCATTAATGAAGGGCAAAATCCCCAAGGCGAAAACTCCCAAAGTCGAAAGTCCCCGCCCGGAAAATATATCCAATAGACCAAATATGGAGTTATTGCCCGAAATTGCTTCGGCAAACCTCTGTCGATTAATCCCTGGGACTGGCAAAAAGATACCCAGACGAACCAAAATTAAAATACCAACAGTGACAAGCAGCCTACCTCTAAGCCCAGCTGCTTGCGCCATCTGCATAAAAGTTTCTTGAGCCGTTGGGGCTTTGTCTCGACTGATCATAGAGTGCTACCTTTATAGTGAACCAGGCACTGGTAGCGAGTTGGCTTACATTTAAGTGCGCTGTTCTGGCTCACTCATAAGACTTCACAACTCCCACCAGCTGCCTCAATTTTGCTACGAGCTGTACCTGTGAAAGCTGCCGCTTGCACCTTGAGCGGAATGCTCAATTCTCCATTACCTAAAATTTTCAATGGCCCCTTGACAGCAGTAAGAATACCTGATGCTTTTAAGGAAGTCAAAGTTACTTCTGTATTGGCAGGAAGGGAAGCTAGCTTCTCTACATTAATCGTAGTGTAATTTTTCCGATTAACAATTGGAAAGCCTTTCAACTTAGGCAGACGACGATATAGTGGCTGTTGACCACCTTCAAAACCTGGTCGAGTACCGCTACCAGAGCGAGACTTTTGACCTCGCATACCTAAACCAGCACTGGCACCTTGACCAGCGGAAATCCCCCTACCTACACGCTTACGGCGTTTTTTTGAGCCTTTTTGAGGCTTAACATCGTTGAGTCTCATGATGTTTAGTACTTTTTTTTATACAAAACCTATGCAAGGGCAGCTCTACTAGATATAGAGATGTTCAATAGCAATGCCCCGATCTTCCGCAACTTCGGCAAAGGTACGTAGTGTAGATAGGGCGTTGACAGCGGCTCTAGCATTGTTGAGTGGATTATTAGAACCGAGTTGTTTGGCTAAGACGTTACGAACCCCTGCCAATTCCAACACGGTACGCACAGCACCACCAGCAATTACCCCAGTACCAGGTGCGGCTGGTCGCATCATTACCTTCGCACCACCACCGACACCATCAATGGGATGGGGAATGGAGTTAGATTTGGTTATTGGGATGTCAATCAGATGTTTTTTGCCATCGGCTACGCCTTTTTTCACAGCACCAATTACATCTGAGGCTTTACCTACTCCAACACCAACTTGACCGCGTTCGTTACCGACGACGACGATTGCTCGGAAGCTAAGTTTTTTACCACCTTTGACGACCTTACTCACCCGCCGGATCTGGATAACCCGCTCTTGCCAATTAGTTTCTTCTTTCTTTGTGCGGTTAGTTTTACGACGACCTGTTGCCATAATCAATGCCTCTATGAGTCAATGGTCAAGAGTCAAGAGTCAAGAGTCAATATTTCAACTCTGGACTTTAGACCTTTTTGGACTTTTGCAAATTTAGAAATCTAAACCAGCCTCGCGTGCTGCATCGGCTAATGCTTTGACACGACCATGATATAAGTTGCCACCGCGATCAAAGACTACTTTGGTGATACCTTTTTCTAGCAATCTCGCTGCGATCAATTTGCCAACTTGTGCTGATGCATCACGGTTAGCACATGAACCTAAACTAGATTTCAACTCTGGTTCTACAGTCGAGGCTGCGACTAACGTATGATGTTGTGTATCATCAATGACTTGTGCGTAAATATGTTCGTGAGAGCGGAACACGGCTAACCGTGGTCGTTCTGGGGAGCCGATGACTCTACCACGGACGCGTCTATGGCGACGCTGCTTTGATTCTCTACGAGTAAGTTTCATTTTTACTTCTTACCACTCTTACCAGTCTTACCAGCTTTACGTCTTACCTCTTCACCGGCATAGCGAATGCCTTTACCTTTATAAGGTTCTGGTGGGCGAACGGCACGAATTTTAGCTGCTGTGTTGCCTACTATTTCTTTGTCATAGCCGCTGACGATGACGTTAGTGGTACCTTCTACTGCAAACTGAATTCCTTCAGGTGGAACAATTTGTACCTGATGGCTGTAGCCCATATTTAAAATCAGGTTACGACCTTGAACTTGTGCTCGGTAGCCAACTCCTTGAATTTCCAAACGGCGCTGAAAACCATTGGAAACTCCCTCGACCATGTTGGCAACCAAGGTGCGGCACAAACCATGCATTTGGCGAGATGTCTTTGTATCATCTCGTCGAGTTACCTGCAATATTTCCCCTTCTTGGGAAACTGTAACAGCGGTAGGCAAATCGCGTGAAAGTTCGCCTTTAGGCCCTTTTACAACAACCTTTGTGCCATCAATCGCCACTTGGACTTTAGTGGGAACAGTAATTGGACGTTTACCAATACGAGACATGACTTTTTGTCCTTTGTTATTTGTCCGTTGTCCTTTGTTATTTGTCGTTTGTCTTTTATTAATGACAAATGACCAATGACAAATGACTAATGACTACCAGACGTAGCAAAGCACTTCACCACCCAAGTTCTGACGCCGCGCTTCGCGGTCAGTCATGATCCCACTGGATGTAGAAATAATGGCAATGCCAATGCCGCCGAGTACTCTTGGTAATTCTTTTCTGTTGGAGTAAACGCGCAAACCTGGTTTACTCACCCGCTTTAATGCGGTAATTAAAGGCTGACGATTCTTACCCTTATATTTCAGAGAAATTACCAGATTACGCTTTACCCCTTCTTCTGCTTCTTCAAATTCAGAAATAAAGCCTTCCTCCCGCAGTACTTTGGCAATACTACGAGTCATTCTTGTAGCTGGTACTTGTGTCGTTTGATGCCTCGCCAAATTGGCATTGCGGATGCGCGTCAGCATATCTGCAATTGTGTCGTTAGCCGCCATCGTTCCCTCTTTAGATGAACTTATTGATCGCGAAAGGGCATTCCCATTTCTTTAAGTAAAGCGCGGCCCTCTTCGTCGTTTTTCGCTGTAGTAATGATGGAAATATCCATACCGCGGATTTGATCGATGCTGTCGTACTCTACTTCTGGAAAGATGAGTTGTTCTCTTACACCCAAAGTATAGTTGCCGCGACCGTCAAAGCTTTTAGGACTAACGCCGCGAAAGTCTCGAATTCTAGGTAGTGCCAAGCTAATGAGTCGGTCGACAAACGCGTACATTCGTTCGCCTCTAAGAGTAACCATGATGCCGACAGGCATACCTTGACGAATTTTGAAGCCTGCGATCGCCTTTTTCGCTCGTGTCACTACTGGCTTTTGACCAGCAATCAACGCAATTTCGTTTATGGACGCTTCCAATGACTTAGCATTTTGAGCCGCTTCCCCCAAACCTCGGTTAACAGTAACCTTGACCAACTTCGGTACTTGATGAACATTGGTGTATTGAAACTGATTGATCAGTTTAGGGACGATTGTCTCTTGGTATAAGGTTTTGAGTCTTGTTGGTGCCATAGTTTTTTGTTCTGATTACCCCTGGGCTTGGTCAGGGAACCTTATTTGACCTTTGTCTTTAGTTAATTACTAATGACTATTTATCCAGAATCTCGCCAGTTTTCTTGAGCTTCCTTACCTTTTTGCCTTCGGGCGTGAAGGTGTAGCAAACACGACTAGCGACGTTTTGCTTAGTAGAATAAAGCATCACGTTGGAGCTATGAATCGGGGCTTCTTGGGTGACTATCCGCCCTGACTCTCCTTCTTGCTGGGGTTTAACGTGCTTGGTCTTGATGTTGACGCCTTTGACGACAACTTTGCTTAGTTGAGGAAGTGCTTGTATAACTTCACCGACTTTACCCTTATCTTTGCCAGCAATTATCTGCACTGTATCGCCAGTTTTGACGTGCATTTTGTGAAATACTTTTGGCTGATCTTTTCGGTATGCCATTACAGCACCTCCGGAGCCAGAGAAACGATTTTGGTAAAGTTTTTCTCGCGCAGTTCCCGTGCAACAGGGCCAAAGACCCGCGTTCCTCTAGGATTACCATCTTTGTTGATGATCACTGCGGCGTTATCGTCAAAGCGAATACTCATGCCGCTATCACGATTTACGCCTTTGCGAGTACGAACAATTACCGCTTCCACAACATCAGATTTTTTTACTGCCATGTTGGGTGTGGCATCTTTGACAACGGCGATAATTTTATCGCCAATGCCGCCATAACGGCGATTACCTCCGCCTAAGATGCGGATGCACATGAGTTTACGAGCGCCGCTATTATCTGCGACATTCAGATAGGTCTGGGGTTGAATCACGATTAGTCTCCCGTGTGGTGTTGTTAGAAAACTAACAACTATGAGGTTTAGTTAGATTTGACGTTGAGGACTTCTGTGACTTGCCAGCGCTTGGTTTTACTCAGGGGTCTGGTTTCCTGGATGCGGACGCGATCGCCCACTTTACACTTATTTTCCTCATCGTGAGCTTTATAGCGCCGGGTTTGAACTACAATCTTGCCGTACTTGGGATGAGGAGCGCGGTTTTCCACAGCAACTACTACCGTTTTTTGCATTTTGTCGCTCACTACCAAGCCAACTCGTTCTTTGACTGCCATAATCTCCTACTTTTCTTCTTTAGCCGATTGACTTGCTGCCCGTTGGCGCTCAGTTTCTATTGTGAGCAATTGGGCTAGGCGGTGTCGGGCGTGTCTGAACTGGTGAGGTTTTTCTAGTTGTCTGGTTGCTTTTTGTAAGCGCAGTTGAAACAGTTGCCTTTTAATAGCAACTATTTCCTCAGCCAGTTTTTCATCACTTAATTCTCTAGCTTCTGAAATCTTGGGAAGAGGCATAACCTACTCCTGCTCCTCTGGTTTAGAGCGCACAATAAACTTGGTTTTTATGGGCAACTTAAATGAAGCTAAACGCATAGCTTCTCTGGCGATTTCTTCAGAAACGCCAGCGATTTCAAATAAAATTCGCCCTGGTTTAACGACAGCTACCCAAAACTCCGGCGAACCTTTACCGGAACCCATCCGAGTTTCAGCCGGACGCATGGTTACAGGTTTGTCAGGGAAAATCCGAATCCAGATTTGTCCACCCCGGCGAATATAACGGGTCATTGCCCGACGAGAAGCCTCAATTTGACGGGAGGTAATCCAAGCAGGTTCTTGAGCTTGGAGTGCGAAATCACCAAAGTTTAGGGTGCTGCCACGGCTGGCTAGTCCCTCCATCCGTCCGCGTTGTTGTTTGCGGAATTTAGTTCTTCTAGGACTTAACATGGTTTGTCAAGGGTCAAGAGTCAAGGGTCAAGGGGAGCCAGCGCCGTGGGGGGGAGTTCCCGACTTGAGGCGATTGGCGTTCAAGGGTCAAGGTTGAGGTCAATGGTCAAAAAATCTTGGACTTTTGACTATGGATTTTTGACTCTTGACTATCCTTCATTTGAGCGGTCTTCAAATTGTTGACGACGGCGTTGTTGTTGACGGCGACGAGGTTCGCGGTCACGATCGCGATCGCGTGTTGTGGGTGGGGGCGGAGTTTCTTCCTGTCCTGGGATAATTTCTCCCTTAAACACCCAGACTTTGATGCCTAAAATGCCATAAACCGTTTTTGCCGTGCAATAAGAGTAGTCAATGTCTGCCCGTAAGGTATGTAGAGGTACTCTACCTTCACGAGTCCACTCTGTCCGGGCAATTTCTGCACCGTTGAGGCGACCGCTGACTTGGATCTTAATACCTTGGATTCCAGCGCGTTGAGCACGCTGAATCGCTTGCCGTACTACCCGCCGAAACGAAACACGACGTTCTAATTGTTGAGCAATGTATTCGGCAATTAAGTAGGCATCAGCATCAACTCGTTGTACTTCAACTACGTTAATGCGAATTTGGCGATTGCTACCCAACAGTTCTTGGAGTCCGGTACGCAGTGATTCAATGCCTTGTCCACCACGACCTACTACCACGCCAGGTCTAGCTGTACGTACCTCTAAGTCGATTTGGTCGGCTTTGCGTTCAATCCGCACCTCGGAAATCCCGGCGTTGTTTTGAGCAAGTCTACCGAGCTTTTTTTCTATGTATTGACGGAGTTTGTGGTCTTCTTGTAGAAGTTCTGGATAGCGTTCAGGAACGGCAAACCAACGGGATTGATGCTCGTGTGTAATACCCAGGCGAAAACCAACTGGATGAATCTTCTGTCCCACAAATGCTTCCTCTAAAATTTCTTACTTTACGCAATTTTTCGTGTAAACGTGCTTATTTCTCTGGGGCGGCTGCAACAGCCACAGTGATATGACACGTCGGCTTGCGAATTTGGTAAGCTCGACCTTGCGCTCTAGGTTGGAACCGTTTCAGCACTGGGCCTTGATCGGCATACGCCTGAGTAATCACTAGCTGAGTCCGATCTAACCCCGCGTTGTGTTCTGCATTGGCGGCAGCGCTTCTAAGAACCTTTAATATGGGTTCTGTAGCTCTGTAAGGCATGAATTCCAGGATAATTAGCGCTTCTCTATATGATCGCCCGCGAATTTGATCTAGTACACGACGCACTTTGTAGGCAGAAATGCGTATAAATCGGGCGATCGCTTTTACTTCAGTAGTATCATTGGCCATAATTTTCTCCATTTGTCAAGAGTCAATTTTCAAGGGTCATTACTATCAACTTTGTCGTTGACTCTTGACTATTGACTATCTCCCTGCTTTTTTGTCACTTTTACCATGACCCCTGTAGGTGCGTGTCGGGGCAAATTCCCCCAACTTGTGTCCAACCATTTGCTCACTGACAAACACTGGAACGTGTTGGCGTCCGTTGTGAACAGCTATGGTATGACCTACCATTAGGGGCAAAATGGTCGAGGCTCTCGACCAAGTTTTAATAACTTGTTTTTCGTTTCTAGCATTCAGCTTTTCAATTTTGCTGAGCAAATGATCGGCCACAAAAGGGCCCTTTTTTAGAGAACGACCCATAATCAGTAAGTTTTGAGTTTTGAATTTTGAGTTTTGAGTTTCGAGTTTTAAGTGTTGAGTTTGATAATTACGCTCAGCACTCTCCACTCACGACTTATTAAGACTCACGACCACCGCGACCGCGTTTAGAAGATTTGCGGCGGCGGCGCACAATCAATTTGCTGCTAAGTTTCTTGCGATTGCGTGTCTTTGCACCCAAAGTCGGTTTACCCCAAGGTGTCACAGGCCCCGATCTACCGATTGGTGCTCTACCTTCACCACCGCCGTGGGGGTGATCAACTGGGTTCATGACGCTACCTCTGACCTTAGGACGGCGACCTTTCCAGCGATTTCGTCCTGCTTTCCCTGCGCTCAGGTTTCTGGCGTCAGTGTTGCCTACTTGTCCAATAGTGGCGTAGCATTCACGCCGAATCAAGCGCACTTCTCCCGATGGCAATTTGAGAGTTACGTAATTACCTTCTTTTGCCACAACTTGAGCGCTAGCGCCAGCGGAACGCACCATTTGACCGCCTTTGCCAGGAGTCAATTCCACGTTGTGAACACTAGTACCCAAGGGAATGTTCGACAGAGGTAAGGCGTTACCATCTTCAAAGGGAGCTTCAGGCCCAGCAATGACTGTTGTTCCGACTTTTAACCCGTTTGGTTGGAGGATGTACCGCTTCTCGCCATCCTGGTAATACAAAAGGGCAATGCGAGCATTCCGATTTGGATCGTATTCAATAGCTGCGACTTTGGCAGGAATATTACGCTTATCTCTTTTAAAGTCAACAATTCTGTAAAGTTGCTTGTGTCCGCCACCCCGGCGACGGCTAGTGATCCGCCCTTGGTTATTCCGACCTTTAGCGCGATGTACCGATGTTGTGAGGGATTTCTCAGGCTCGGTTTTGGTAATTTCCGCAAAGTCGGAGATCGTAACTTGGCGAGTGCTGGGGGTATAAGGGCGATAAGAACGAGTACCCATCTTAGTTTTAAACCTCTGGGAATAGAACTTGTCTAATCTTGTCTTCGTCCCCAGGCGCGACAGTAACTATTGCTCGCTTATATTGGGGCTTGTAACCAATAAATCTGCCCACGCGCCGCTTTTTGCGTGGTGGTAGCGCAGTATTGACTTGTACAACCTTGACCTGAAATAGGTCTTCTATTGCCGCTTTGATTTGGGGCTTGGTTGCTTTTGGAATTACTTCAAAAGTGTATTTGTTCTGCTCCATGAGCATGGTCGCCTTTTCTGTGACAATTGGGCGACGTACTAAGTCGGCAAGATCACGGGGGTCAAAGCTAGGCACTGTAGACCTCCTGGATTTTTTCTAGGGCTGATGCCGTAATTACAATTTTGTCAGCGTGCAGCAAATCGTAAACATTTAGCTGGTCAGCGGCAATTAGCTTTAAATTTTCTATATTGCGGGCTGACAAATATACGTTTTCAGGAAACTCAGACAAGATTAACAGTGTCTTAGTTTCTGGTGCTGCTCCCCAACGAGCCAGTGCTCCCACTAATTCTTTGGTTTTTGGGCGAGAGAACTCGTTGCCAAATTCTTCTACTACAATCAAATCATCAATACGACCGACCAAGGCTGTCCGCAGTGCTAAACGCCGTTCTTTGCGGTTTAACTTTAGATTGAAGTCTCTGGGCTTTGGTCCAAAGATCACACCACCACCACGCCACAGTGGTGAACGAATAGAACCTGCACGAGCACGACCAGTACCTTTTTGACGCCAAGGTTTGCGACCACCACCTCTAACTTCGGAACGAGTTTTTGTACTAGCAGTTCCTTGGCGAGAGTTGGTCATTTGTCTTACCAAAGCTCTATGCACAATATGTGCTGCCGTTTCCTCTTTGGCAACTCGCAACTCGAAGGTTGTCTCTCCGACTTGTTCCCCTTGCCAATTTTTAACTACACTTTCAACCATCTTCCTTATTTGTCCTTTGTCATTTGTCATTAGTCATTAGTCCATAGTCTATAGTTCAATGACTATTGACTCTTGACTATTGAACGCCAGTTCACTCAACAAGGGGAACCCCCGCACGTAACTGGCTCCTCTTGACTACTTACCAACTCGCTTTGCAGGTAAAACATTCACCAAGGCTCCTGGCTTACCAGGAATGGCCCCCTTAATTAGCAATAAGTTGCGTTCCGGGTCTACTTTAACCACGGTCAACTTGCGGATTGTGATGCGCTTACCGCCCAAACGCCCTGCCATCCGTTTACCTGGATAGACACGACCTGGTGTTGTACCAGCACCAATGGAACCGGGCGCTCTGTGGTTTTTGGAACCATGTGACATGGGCCCTCGACCAAAGTTGTTACGCTTTTGGTTACCCGCGAAACCGCGACCGATACTTGTACCGACTACATCTACGATTTGACCTTCACTAAAAATATCTGCTTTAATCTGCTGACCTAAAGCATAATCACTAGAGCTATCGGTGTGATACTCATTTAAATGACGCAATGCTGGGGCAGATGATTTAGCCAAGTGCCCTAGCAGTGGACTGTTCAATGCTTTTGGTTTGACTTCGCCATACCCTACTTGGATGGCAGAGTAACCGTCGGTTTGTTTTGTTTTAACTTGTGTAACGGTGCATGGCCCTGCTTGTATAACAGTGACAGGAATAGCTACTCCTGCCTCGTCAAATATTTGGGTCATGCCCAGCTTGGTGCCGAGAATACCTACAGACACAGTAACTGGTTCTCCTTTCTACTTGCTGACTTTGGAACTAGACTTTAGAGGACACATTATTGTCAACATTGGTCTTGGGTGGAGAGGCCTCCGAAATTTGGAGCAGCTCACGCTGAACCAAATCTTTATAGGATGCAACAAACCGTGTCCCTACTGTTTGGTGAATCCGTTTACTTTCACTCACTGGCTCATTAGAACAGCCACAAGCTCCCTACTGACGGTAAGGAGTATTTTATGGAATCAATGCAAGGCGCTACAGCTTTGTGCTGTGTGCAGCAATGCTTTCGTCCAAGCAATTGCTCTGGCACTTCCTGGTTGTAGTTGGACTTAAGCGGATGTTCCCGCTCAGTATCCCTTAACTGAGACTGATGCAAAGCCATGAAACCAACATTACTGCTCAGTTTCCACTTCACTAAAAACCTTAAACTATAGCTTAAGGTTTTGCCTAGTTCTTCAGGAGCTACAAGAGTGAATGTAGCTTTGCTTTCATGGCTGGTTTAGCTTTTGAGCCACGAGCTTATAGGTTGACTGCGCTGATTATTTAGCTTACCAGTCTTTTAACCAATCTGAGTCAGTTTATCCAAATTTAGAATCAAGCTATCAACTTTTGATACTTGAACCAACTTAAGAGAATGGCAATAATAAGGCAGCTTATTTTACAGGCTCGGTCACAATCTATTAGTATATATCAATTATTTATTTTTGTCTAGGAATTTGACTAAAATTCTTCTATTACCTTTCTACTAAGGGGGAATCAGATTCGACTCGCCTCATAAACTTAACCAAATCTAGTTCATCAGTTATTGTTGAACTTAATCTAGCAGTTAACGGTAAATAATAGAGATATCTGAGTGGGATAAGACGAAAATCTATGGCATTGATTACCACTGGTAACGCTTTGATCCGCGATCTGGAAAAATTTGGCGCTCTTGGTGTATACGTACCTCTGGAAGGGGGCTATGAAGGACGTTATCAACGCCGAGTACGTGCAGCTGGCTATACTACCCTCCATATTACTGCTAGGGGACTGGGCGATGTGGCTACATATCTCACAAGAGTTCATGGAGTCAGACCTCCTCATTTAGGTAAAAAAAGCACTGGTAGTGGTGCTGCGGTTGGTTATGTATACTATGCGCCACCAATAATCAGTTCTCATTTAGAGCAGTTACCACCAAAGTCAAAGGGGCTGGTCTTGTGGATTATTGAAGGGCATATTCTTTCCAATGAAGAACTTGAGTATTTAGTAACTTTACCCAGTTTGGAACCACGAGTAAAAGTAATCATCGAGAGGGGTGGCGATCGCGCCTTCCGTTGGACGCCTCTAGAAAAAACACTGCTAGCTAGTTAGTCGTTAGTCATTAGTCATTAGCAATTAGCAAATGACTAATGACTTCAATCAGCATTTCGATAGTGCTGAGCCGAAAACCACAGGATACAAATAATCGGCGTGCGGCTTCGTTAACTGCTGGTGTAGCAAGACGGATCAGCATCAGCTCTGGAAGTATAAAGAAAATGTCAGATGTTAATCTTGCTGATGAGCAAATTTATAACTACCCCACAGAGAAAGGGCGATCGCCATTACTAGCAAAATCGGCACGCTGTACCAAGGAAACTGAGATAATGGTGAATGGGCAGCTGCACGCAATCCGATGCTGGCATAAGTCAACGGTAACAGGTAAACTACGACTTTGAGGGCAGATGGTAATGTACCAGGGTCAAAAAAAGTAGCCCCTAAAAAAGACATGGGGATGATCACAAAGTTGTTATAGAGTCCTACTGATTCAAGCGATCGCACATTCAACCCGACAATCACCCCTAACCCTGCAAATACAGCACAATTCAGTACTACCAACAGTAGAAATAGTGGATTGAGAAAATTCCAGTTTCCAGTCAACAGCACTGCTACTAAAATCACTGATCCAGAAGTCATCAACCCCCGCACTATTCCCGCTAGCATTTTACCGATATATAACGCTAAGGGATGTACCGGGGCTAGTAACAGTTCTTCAAAGGTTTTGGTAAAGATTCTGTCCCCGCAAATCGAAAATGTTGTCCCACCAAAGCTAATACTCATCGACGACAGCGCTACCATCCCTGGTAGGATAAAATCTAAATAGTTATCATAGTTGCCACTAATTCCTGAACCCGGTTTAATTGAACTACCCAAGCCAAATCCAAAAGCTAAAATGTATATAAGTGGAGATATTAAACCTGATGCAGCAACTTGCACTATTCTCACACGTAAATCGAGCCAATCTCCCCAAAAAATAGTCAAACTATCCGCTATGAGGATTTGAAATTGAGAAGTTTTAAATCTCTTGTTTGAGAGTAATGCTCTGGTAAATGTCACTTGTTTCTAGTTAAGCATCAAAAATTTTACCAATTATTAATTTACATTTTTTGGTACATCAATTACCAGAAGTAACTAAAAGTTCTAATTCTGAGAAATTAAAATTTAAAAAAGCTCAAATTAAGTAATTTTTGCATTCGTATAGGATCATTTTGGCAAATTCAATCAAAATTATCTAAAACCAAAAAAATTATGATATAATATAACACCTAAAATAGGTTATTTAAAGACTAATATAAAAACCTAAGAAAGTTAAAATTCTGCTCAGACGTCTAAAAATTATTTGCTATTTTTCTGATTTAATAAGAAAATCTCACGTAAAGTTGCAGGCAATTACAGTCAAGACTCGGCATACTAAAAGAGGGAGAAAAGTTTAGACCACTCCCAGCCCAATCGGCATGAAGGTGATTAAGCAACAATGAGACGTAAATCTACTGGTAGACAGGCTACTACTTCTAAACCCTCTGCTTTCCAATCCCCTCTGTTTAACTTCACCACGATCGCAATTTTGGGAGGGGTGTTGATTTTGGGAATTGGGATTGGCATTGCTTTTAGCTCTACAACCACTTTGGCTCCATCAAATGTGGCTTCCCGTGAATTTATTGATACCAAAGCACCTAACCCTGAGATTTGCGTGCAGTATGGAGCCAGCGCTATGGTGATGGACGCTAGATTATTTGTCACTCTCAACCCTTTCAATGTCTATGTTGCTCAGCCTAGTATGCGTCCTGGATGCGTTATCCGACAAAATAACTGGGCACTTTTAGAGCAACGCAAGCTGGTTACATCTGACCAGGTAAGAGATTGCAAAAATCGACTGAATACCTTTGGCTTTACAGGTAACTTAGACAGTGACAAACCTGATATCAGGTGTATATACCAGAATGAAGCTGCTCAAAACTTCTTTACTGCTCAACCAGGGGCAGTTGGCTCACCTCAAGAAACAGACAGATTCTAGATTGGGGCTGTCTCTTATACA
>NZ_JADEXR010000105.1 GCF_015206995.1 aff. Roholtiella sp. LEGE 12411
CTACTGCCCCATGCCCCATGCCCAATGCCCCATGCCCCATGCCCAATGCCCCATGCCCAATGCCCCATACCCAATTCCCAATTCCCAATTCCCCATGCCCAAACCATGTTAAGATATTTCTCAATTATGAAAGCTGTGTTGGATAGGTGGATTTAAACGAACATGGAAGCAGCACTTTTATTAGCAAAATTGCCTGAAGCTTACCAAATCTTCGACCCCTTGGTGGACGTTCTCCCAGTCATTCCCGTATTCTTTTTGTTGCTCGCATTCGTTTGGCAAGCAGCCGTAGGGTTTAGGTAAGTTAATCTCTTACCAATTTTTGTGGACAGGTAATATACCTGTCCTCTTTTTTTGTGGCATCTTTTTTTAAAAGTTGATATTTTTTAATATTTTGTAATGAATTAATATAGTTAAGTAAGAAGTCAATCAAGTCATGTTAATACAAAGCTTTGAAAGCTAAGCTTACATAACCAGTCAAGAGGAATCAGGTATGGGTAATATCAAATTTGTTAAAGAAAATAAAGAAGTAATAGCAGCAGATGGTGCTAATCTGCGGCTTAAAGCAATGCAAAATGACATTGATATTTATACCTTGATTGGCAAAATGACGAATTGCGGTGGCTACGGTCAGTGTGGTACTTGCATTGTTGAGATAGTCGAAGGACTAGAAAATCTTTCTCCGCGTACAGATGTAGAAAATCGAAAATTCAAGAAAAAGCCTGAAAATTACCGCCTTGCTTGTCAAACTGTAGTGAACGGCTCCGTCAGTGTAGTCACGAAGCCTTAAGTTTTACCGAGCATCTGTAGTCAGGATTTGAGGAAGTAGAAAATTTGGGCTAACTCTGTCATCGATGATGCTATCCTAAAGTTGTTGACTGGAAATCTAAGAGAGGCTTTCTTGCCATGCAAGTTAATGACCTAGGGTTCGTAGCGAGCATTTTGTTCGTACTAGTTCCCACTGTGTTTTTACTAATTCTGTACATCCAAACTGCTAGCCGCGAAGGTGGAAAAGATAATTAATAGTCTGTGTATAAAATAAAGAACCCCTATACCATTGGTGCAGGGGTTTTTGTTTATCAACCATTAACTGAATGCTAAGTAGTAAGCTAATGTGCGTCTAAGTTGCAGATTCACTGGATAAAACTGTGCTTAAAGACAAAATCTTGCTTTTTGAGTATCCTACTACGACAATTCTTATATTCTGCACTCAGCAACGCCAGTTGCTGGCGGTAAACCCCTACAACGCACTGGCTTATAAGTATTTTAAGCGATCGTCCGCGCTAACAAGACTGGACAAGTTGCATTGACTCGAACGTAGTCAGATAAAGAAGCACCTATTAATCGGTCTATATCAACAAAACTCTTAGCGATCGATGGACGCCGATCTGGAGAACCGAGTAATAATAAGTCTACATTCAACTCCTCTGCCAATCGACAAATTTCTTCACCTGGCTTACCGCTGCTGCTAAAACAACGATATTGGATACCTTGTCTTTCAGCTTCTGTCGCAGCGGCTGCTAAAACGGGATTTTTACCTGAGTTAACCTCGGTTATTTCCGAGATTTTACCGCCTAAATTTGTATTAATATTAGCCAAAATTAGCTGACCACCCTGAATATCTCGTAACAGGAACAGTGCCAATTTCAAACAGTTTTTTGATGCATCAGAGTTGTCTATTGCTACCATGATGCGCTTAATTCTTTTGACATAAATGTCATCTTTTACCAGCAACATGGGGCGAGAAGATAACTGGAAAACATACTGACTGACTGAGTTCGATAAAATTGATTGCAGCCGCTTAAGTCCGCGTGAACCCATAATAATCAAGTCAGCGTCGATTTCATCAGCTACTTGGCAAACCACATCTTTGGGATCTCCTTGCCGTAAAATTGAAGAAACCTGGCTAGGATCTAAGTTCAAAATCTGAATAGCATTAGCCAGAATTTTCCCGCCCTCTTCCCATTTAGCTGTCATGGCAGCAGCGGTACTTTGTCCAGTAACAACATGCAAAACTGTAACTTTTGCTTGTTGAATTGATGGCATTTCTTTCAGCGTTTTGAGCATTTCTTCCGCGTGTCCCAATCCTGAGACAGCCAGCAAAATTTTTTTTATCATCTTACGTAATTTTTGTTAAGGTTGCTTTAGTTTTCGCTGTTAGGACGTGGCTCAGACCGGATTTTCACCACCTTGCTTGACAACCTAGTCAGTTAAGTTGGCGTAAACTCTACTTCTTAGTCTTTAGTCTTCAACACTTGAACAAATAACGAAGTACAAAAGACTAAATCAATGTTTAAGTTTATTCATACCAAGCAACTAAAACTTTCAACTAGGCTTCAATCACTAAGCATACTCTCAATTTAGCGTGAGCAACTTAACAAAATATGATGTTAGTTATTATTTTTAATCTATATTAACTTTTTTTAATTATAATATTAGTTAAGTATTGCAAAGAAATTCTCCAAAAATACGAATATAGCCTTCTTTAAATACATATCAGACTATTTAGGAAAACTTATAATTATGATATAGATTGTTTATCTTTGATCTAATTCAATAAGTTTCAATCCCTGATAGGGATTTTGAGTAATTGGAATCGCTATATCTCACAAATTCATGCATGGGTTTATATGTTTCAATCCCTAATAGGGATTTTGAGTAATTGGAATGAAACTAGCATTGCTATACCGTAGTAGTATGCACAGGTTTCAATCCCTAATAGGGATTTTGAGTCATTGGAATTTTAGAATTAAAAAACTGGATTGACGCTCAGATGGCGTTTCAATCCCTAATAGGGATTTTGAGTCATTGGAATTAGTTTTAAGTGTGTTTCTTGCGGTTTTGAGTGCGTTTCAATCCCTAATAGGGATTTTGAGTCATTGGAATTCGCTGGGAATAGTCCTCTCAGTCCAACGCGCCTAATCGTTTCAATCCCTAATAGGGATTTTGAGTCATTGGAATGTCAGGCTTAAGTGCCTAGCCCTTGGTGCGAGTTGTTTCAATCCCTAATAGGGATTTTGAGTCATTGGAATCTACTGTTCAAAATACTTTATTTTGGCAATCAATGTTTCAATCCCTAATAGGGATTTTGAGTCATTGGAATCCCAAGACACTTTTGCTGAGTATGCAATTCATGTAGGTTTCAATCCCTAATAGGGATTTTGAGTCATTGGAATAGATGGATGACAAGCATTTGAGTAACACGATTAGGTTTCAATCCCTAATAGGGATTTTGAGTCATTGGAATGACTTGCAACAATACTTGGGCGATCGCCTAAAAGGTTTCAATCCCTAATAGGGATTTTGAGTCATTGGAATGGGCAGTGGCAGACGAGAATGATGTCCTAACAAGTGTTTCAATCCCTAATAGGGATTTTGAGTCATTGGAATATCATTCAAAAGATTAGCTACCTCAAGATAAAGAGTTTCAATCCCTAATAGGGATTTTGAGTCATTGGAATAAGGCCATTGCTCCCAAGGAAGCTTATCTTTAGTTTCAATCCCTAATAGGGATTTTGAGTCATTGGAATTCTTCAGCGTTTTCGTGTTCTTGAATCTCAACTAAAGTTTCAATCCCTAATAGGGATTTTGAGTCATTGGAATCCGCACCGATTAAAGCCTCTTTTAGCTTATTCTGGTTTCAATCCCTAATAGGGATTTTGAGTCATTGGAATGGCAGGAGTCTGAAAGCTTTGCCTTATTTGGTTTTCAAGGTTCTGTTGCGCGAACTTAAAAATCATAACATGAGGAGTTGTAATTTGGCTAGATGCAAATCGCTGAAAGCTAGTCCAGGCATGGTGCGCGGATGGTTTAAAAGCTTTACTGCCCTCAAGTTCTTGCATACATGGCAATTCAGCCATTTTTATAGTCTCCCCTTGGCCAACACCTACCCATCCGCGCACTCGGCACAGAAACTAGTCGGATTGCAAAGCAGCTCACTATCAATACTTTCAACTTTGCCAATAGAATATCGCTCCTATCAAGATTATACTTAATTAGTTCAACTGAACTTAGACGCGATGCCTACGGCGGTAAACTACGCACTTCTGATTCCCCCAAGCATAGCTCTGATTAGCGTCGCTTCATACAGTCAGTCCTTATGATGTTATTTGATAGAGTCTTCAAAATCTGTCATAGCACAAGCAAACTCTCTAAAAGCAGTTTTAATAAGAACCTCTTTCGTACCCCTTTCAAGTGGAGAATTGCGTATGAGATCTGCTAATTCTATAAACAGCATAGAAAACATAAAGCGATCTTGGCGATCAACTTGTTTTAAGCAAGACAATACAAACTCATAAAGCTCGGTTTTTCTGGGTTTGGTTTGTTCTTCCCATATTTGTAATCCTAGCCGGAAGGTTCTTAGGCGGATTTCATTAGTGTTAAAAGACGCGTCTTTGTAGCGAATTGATACGCGTTGAGGTATTTCCATAAGTTTTCACATGGAGATTCAATGTAAGGTAATTATTCAGATTTTTTTTAGCTCATCCGGAAAAATAGATAAGTTTAGCGTAAATTACAGCTTGTTATTCTGGGCTAAATTAAGATTTTTGAGGAAGCAGGGGGAGTGGAGGAGTGGGGACAGAATAACTAAATGATTCTTAGAGGTTGTTTGAAAAGTCTAATTTATTACTCGCCGGGCGACTAGAAGTCGCGGCTACACCAGACAAAACCCACCTGCGTGGGTTAAAAACCCTTGATTTTGATAAGAGGCAGTCTTGCTGGGGGAACTAAAGGTACAAACTTCACCCGCAAGTGGCGTGAAAGCTCCCTTGCTCCTTTTAAGAGTTGGTTGAAACCTCACCCGCAAGTGGCGTGATTTTTCCCCCTGCTCCCTTGCTAAGAGCTCCCCTGCTTTTTCATTAGTCCACGTAGGTGGACTTTGCTTGTGTAGTAGCGAATTCTATTCGCCCGATACTTTTCAAACATCCTCTTGACTCTTGACTCTTGACTCTTGACTCTTGACTCTTGACTCTTAACTCTTAAAAATCCATACTCTTCAGCAAATAAGTCAGCGCTTTCACTAGAACTTGATTTTGTTCCTCAGTGCCAATAGTGATGCGTAATTTATCATCTAGTCCTGGTTGCTGAAAGTAGCGTACCAAAATTCTCTGTTCTTTCAGCTTTTGATAGAGATATTCTGCATTTCCTTGCGGAGGCTGTACTAGTAAAAAGTTAGTTTGAGAATCCCAAACACGGAAACCTAATTGCTTCAAGTCAGTTGCTAGCTTAATTCGTGATGCTTTAATCTTAGCTGCACAAGCATTTTTATAAGCTTGATCAGTTATTGCAGCTGTCCCAACTGCACAGGCGATCGCATCAATATTATAACTATCCTTTACTTTAAACAATCCATGCAACAACTTAGGATTAGCTATTCCAAATCCCAAGCGTAATCCAGCCAAGGAATACCCCTTAGAAAGTGTCCGAATCACGATTACATTCTCATATTCTTTAATCAAAGCCAATGCATTTTCTTGGGCAAAATCTACATACGCTTCGTCAATTACTAGAACCCCAGATAACTGGCTGGCTAATTCCCGCAAGTCCTCTGTTGGTACTGTATGCCCCGAAGGACTATTAGGCGATGCAATAAATGTTACAGAGCCATTAATAGCAATCAATTCCTTTAGAGGTAAGCTGTAATCCTCGCTGTAGTCAATCTCCGCAATATCCGCAGCCTGTATTTGGACTAATGTACGATATAGTACATAGGTTGGCATTGGGTAGACTACCTTTCGCCCAGGCTCTGCACAGGCTCGAATCACCAAGTTCAACAATTCGTCACTGCCATTTCCGACAATAATCCAATCACTAGGAACTCCTAAAACTTGACTTATGGCTTGCCGAAACTCCCCTCCAAACGGTTCTGGATATCGCCGTAACCACTCCCCATCAATATTTTGCAGCACGGCTAATGCCGCAGGTGAAGGAGGATAAGGGTTTTCGTTGCTGTTGAGTTTGATAATCTGTGTGCCGCGCTGGGGTTGATCACCAGGAACATAGCTAGCCATTGCGTCAACATTGGAGCGGAAGTAGTTGGTCATAGCTCAGTTTTATAATTAGACTTGGGCTTGGTTGAGTAGAGTAGAGTAAACCTCTTGCATAAACTCTTGTATGCTTCGACAGTTTTTCTATAGAGGGAGTAACATTAATGGTATTTGTAAAAGAACTTTCTTGGAAACACGAGTATATAAATACTAATGGGGTGAAATTGCACTATGTCACCCAAGGTGAAGGGCCTTTAATGTTGATGTTGCATGGTTTTCCTGAGTTTTGGTACTCATGGCGGCATCAAATATCAGAATTTGCCAAAGATTTTAAAGTCGTCGCTATTGACTTACGTGGCTACAACGACAGTGATAAGCCAAAAGAGCAATCAGCTTATGTAATGGATGAATTTGTTAAAGATGTTGAGGGAGTAATTAAAGGATTAGGATATGATAATTGTGTTTTAGTTGGACATGATTGGGGTGGTGCGATCGCTTGGAATTTCGCTTACAATTATCCGAATCTGGTAGAGCGATTAATTATACTTAACCTACCTCATCCTGCTAAATTTGCTCAAGGTTTACGCACTCCTCAACAGTTGCTACGTAGCTTCTACATTTTCTTATTTCAATTACCGTTACTACCGGAATTACTCCTACAATCTTCAGACTACCAAGCAATTGAAACAGCTTTTAAAGGTATGGCAGTTAACAAGAATGCTTTCACTCAAGCGGATATTGACGCTTATAAAAATGCTGCTGCAAAACGCGGTGCTCTCACAGCAATGTTGAACTATTACCGCAATATTTTTCAACAGAGAATGCTCAATAAAAACTGGCGGGTTTTGGAAGTACCAACGCTGATGATTTGGGGAGAAAAGGATACTGCGCTTGGTAAAGAACTAACTTATGGTACTGAAGCATACGTCCATAACTTTCAAATCAAGTATTTACCAAATTGTAGTCATTGGGTGCAGCAAGAACAGCCTGAGTTGGTCAATCAATATATGCGAGAATTTCTGACGACTTAGCTATTTGTAGTTGCTGCTGTACCAAATAGGCAATTTGAAAAGTAGAAATACTCATTAGCCATAGCTAAACCAAGCTGAGTGGCGCAAGCTGTTAAAAAGATTTAACAGTAATTTAATGGTGGCTATTTTTCTGGGTTTATCGCTCATAAATAGCCCAAAAACAGAATCAATACTTTTTTGGCATCACAAATTTTAGCTGCTGCATATCACAACCAGCTTACAAGATCAATGTGTATCCCCAGGAAATTTAGTGAGATAATAGAGCTGTGAGGGAAAGAACGGACGCAACTTGATTATCAAGGGGGAAAATATATGAAACTCCAGCTATTAGCACCTCTAGCCTTAGCAACTCCCCTATTTTTCGCTAGCGCAGTTAAAGCTGAAAATCCGCAGGACTTACAAAAGCTGTTTTCAACTGGGGAATGTATCCAGTGCAATTTATCAGGAGTTAACCTTAGTGGTGCTCATTTAATTGGTGCTGACTTGCGAGGATCAAATCTCCAAGGAGCTAACCTTGAAGGAGCAAACCTCGAAGGTGCTGATCTAACTCGTGCTAACTTGAAAGGCGCCAACTTCACATCCGCTTTTCTTACAAATGTGAATTTCAAACAGGCCAATCTCAACGGAGTAAATTTTACTCGCGCCAAGATTTACGATTCTAATGTATATCAAGCATCAATGGAAAATCTTAATATCACTGATGCGGAAATATTTAACACTGGAATTGGTGTTGGTGGAGAAGATGCACAGATTCCTGATTGGGATTAGGTTCATCTCAGTAGGCAGGTTAGAATAACCAAAACAGTGGTTTTTGCAGATATCAAGTCAGAGAAACTAGTTGTTTACAAGCGTTATTCCTAAACCTCTTCTACAAAAACATTAAAACAAGTTAAATCCCTTTGCCTTGTAGTTACTTTAAGTGATTAAGGCAGGGGGATTTTCTTATTGTAATTGAATCTCAATTGTTTTTCTTAATTAAACCGCATTGAAATATAGTCGTATAAATTTTGCTACAGCAGTTAGCATTTTCATGAATCACACGTAGAGACGTTACATGTAGAGACGTTACATGTAACGTCTCTACAGGGTTTCGGGTTTTATTTATGTACTTCATATACCTGAAATCTGCTGTATATCTAGATTTAGCTCTCAGCTTTTTAATTAGAGGACTTAGCTTTATGAAAAACTAGAAACACGGAGATATTGAAGATTACTCCTGGTAGTCTGCCAAAGTTAGTTTGACAGACTAAAAGAATTTAGCGAACTTTGTTAGAGATATTTTTGCCTGCTTGTGCTGCACTATCCGCTACATCACTAGCAGTTTCTTGAGCACCCTCTACATACCCTGATCCAAATTCTTTAAGTGCCTCTGCTGACTCTTGTCCAATCTTTTGAAGACGTTCACCAGGAGAGCCTTTTGTTTCACGAGCTTCTTTATTCCACTGTCCTACTGTTTTTGGTCTTTGGGCATCATTTTGCTCTACTTGTTCGCGAACTCTCTCTTTTAAGGATGTGTTATCACGCCCAGGAGTAGCGTTCGTCGTCAGTAGTAAAAAACCAACTAAGACAACAGCCAAAAAACGTTTTACCTGAAGTCCCTTCAGCAAGGAACTAATATAATTAGTTGTCCTAGAAATCAAATTTGTCATGCAAATACTCCATTAGTTGATTGTTGATGCTTTTCTCAATTTTGGCGGAGATAATTGGCTTACTCCAAATTCATCTGCTGCGATGAGAATCCATTAGCTTCTACCTGCAATTAATCTAGCGAATGGAGCTTATAGGTTTCAGCAAGAAAATCTAGTAAGATTTCACCTACCTATTTTTAAGCCAATTAGCTATTTCAAACATAAATAAACCCTAACTATAAAAAGATAATTATTCTTCTAGCAAAAGGTATATCTCGATTATGGAAAATAGAGGCTATTTTACCTCTAAAACTCAAAAAATTCAGCTAAATAGTATAGATGAAATTATTCCCAAGGTGTGATTGTTATTTCTTTATTTACCCACCTTTAAATATTCCGCTGGCTACAAAAAAATGAGGGCATAGACAAGTTGTTAAGTTGCCAATACCCTCACATACATATACTAGAATTATGCAGTAGCGTACAATTTTAGGTGAGTGCTTGAGCGATCGCTACTGAAAGTGACTCATTTACCGCTTTTTTCAACAATTCTGCCTTATCGGTACGCTCCCAAGGCAAGTCTAAATCCGTCCGCCCAAAATGACCGTAAGCCGCGACGTCCTGATAAAAACGTCCGCCTCGTTCATTTGGTATGTTACGTAAATTAAAAGCATGGATAATCCCCGCCGGACGCAGTTCAAAGTGCTCCTTCACTAATTCCAGCAAGGTGTCATCATCTACTTTGCCAGTACCAAAGGTTTCCAGCAAAATGCTCATCGGTCGCGCTACACCAATGGCATAACTTAGCTGGACTTCACATTTATCTGCCAACCCAGCAGCGACAATATTTTTTGCCATGTGGCGAGCAGCATAGGCAGCAGAACGGTCTACCTTGGTGGGGTCTTTGCCAGAAAAAGCGCCGCCGCCATGCCGGGAATAACCACCGTAGGTATCAACAATTATTTTCCGTCCTGTCAGACCAGAATCTCCCTGCGGCCCACCAACAACAAACTTGCCAGTAGGGTTGACTAAAAAATGTGTCTCCTGACTTGGCTTCACTTCAATGTCACCAAAAACAGGTTCGACCACCGCCGACCAAAGATCTTGTTTAATCTTGGCCTGCACCGCCGCTTCATCCTTTATTTCCCCAATACTTGCTGTATGCTGGGTGGAAATCAGGATAGTATCAATACCTACCGGGCGTCCGTCTTCATAGACCACTGTTACTTGTGTTTTACCATCGGGGCGCAAGTATGGCAATTCACCCGTTTTGCGGACTGCTGCGAGTCGGCGAGCAATGCGGTGGGCAAGACAGATGGGTAAAGGCATCAGTTCTGGTGTTTCGTTACTGGCAAAACCGAACATTATACCTTGGTCACCTGCACCGATTTTATCGAATAGTTCATCACTATCCTGCTCGCGGGTTTCTTGGGCAGTGTTCACACCTTGAGCAATATCAGGTGATTGTTCGTCTAAAGCTACCAAAACGCTGGTGCTATTGGCAGAGAAGCCGTTATCGGCATCGTTATAGCCAATTTCAGCAATCTTCTTGCGAGCGAGATTAACGTAATTTACATTGGCTTTGGTGGTAATTTCACCTGTGATTAGCACCAAACCAGTATTAACTACTACCTCAGCAGCAACACGACTGCTGGGGTCTTGTGTCAGTAAGGCATCAAGAATGGTATCAGAAATCTGATCACAGATTTTATCTGGATGACCTTCGGTAACTGACTCAGAGGTAAATAGATATCGACGAGACAAGAGCAATTCCTCCTCTAAGAGTTTTTTCGCTGACTAAATGTGGATATTTAGTTCAGTTACTGATTTATGGAATCATAACAATATTGACATATTCAGTAGTTAGTGTGTTCTAATTTTTAGAAAAACCACCAATCATAGCCAAGTATCTGAACAAAAGATAATATTTACGTTAATTATTTTGTGATTTACAGTGGTTTTTTTATGAATAGACCACAGTAGGGTGGGCATTACAATGCCCACCCTACAAACAAGGAACTATTTGCTGTAGTCTACTCAATTGAAAATCTCTGTAAATATATTTAGTAAAAAAAACGGAGGGACTCAGAAGTCCCCCCGTGAGCTTTGACACAAACACTTCTCCTTTAAACCTGAACTGCTAACTTTGCTTCCTTAGCTGTTAACCGCTCATAAGCAGCACGCATTTTCAAACCTGTAAGCACTTGGAACAAACCAGTACCATTATTGGAACCTGGATACTCGCGGTGCTGGAGTAACAAGTGAGTCATCTCACCTTGGTATTTGGTGGATGTGTTGCTGAGATGGGTTTCGATATAAATTACTTCTTCCAGGTTGTCAAATTGACCATCCACCTCTAATACTGAGACATAGCGTCCGTAGTAAACATCTGAACCATAGTACACTTGCATACCAGGGTAAGAACAGGTCAGCTTGCGTCCGCAGGGTGTCCAGTTAATTGTTGAGCCTTCATCAAAGAGATAAGTTGGCTCAAAGCCTTCCTTACCTTCCCGCTGGAGCATACGTACCCGTAGAACTCGACGCTCTGTGTCATTTTTGATCAAGTTTGTAGGTAATACCTGGAGAACCACATCAGCAAATTCTCTTTGTGGCTCAATAAACTTATCAAAGTCAGGTTTACGAGAATTGATTTGCGCTAACACATCTTCGTAGCGATGACCGCGTTCAGCCATATCTCGCTGGATTTTCCAGGCAATTTTGACTTCATCGCTAATATCAAAATAAACGCTGAAATCAATTAGCGATCGCACCCGCTCATCATATAAAGGATGTAGCCCTTCAATGACTAAAATATGATTCGGCTCCACCCGCTCTGGCGGATCAATCAAACCGGTTTCGTGGTTGTAAATCGGCTTATCAATCGCTTGACCATTCTTGAGCGCTTTAATTTGCTCATACATGAGGTCAAAATTGTTCGCCCTAGGGTCAAGTGCAGTTATACCTGTTTCTTTGCGCTGTTTGCGATCTAAGGAATGATAGTCATCCAAGCAGATAACCGTCATTAAATCTTCACCAAACAAATCTATCAAACGACGCAAAAATGTAGATTTACCGCACCCAGAGTCTCCCGCTACTCCAATCAATACCACGCGTTCCGGCTTACTTGTCATAAATCTCCTCTAAAAATACTAAAGTTGTGTCAATCAATAATTTTTCACACAGCAGATTTTGAAGCCAGGAGTTTACCTCTTTGGTTTGTCCTGCGTTCTTTCTACCCAGCACGGCGATGAGACATCAGACGGGTAGACAACAAAGTAATACTTGTTACTCGTCGGACTAGTTCTGGATTCGGTGCTGGTAAGTATTTAATCCTAGTGGTACATTTAATTTTAACAGAAGGGGGTATCCCATACAATATTTGCTGTCAGGAATAATCTATGTGGTTCGCCAATTATTTTGATAATTTGGTTGTTAATTTTCAAATAGTGAATATCACCACCTCTAATTGGTGTGGCGATCCCCATTACTGCATTAGAACTCCACAAATCAAGTCCATAAGGTATAATTTCCTTGAATAACAACTTTTTTGCCGCTCTTAAATTTTAATTGACACTCAAACAAAACTTGAGATATTTCAATCTAGATCTATCTAAGGAATGAAGCCTGAAGTTAGATTAATGACATTCTTGGGATTGGATTTCTGGATATGCTCATACTTCGATTTGAGTATCATGGCAAGGTACTGATAGAGGTTGACAGATTTTTCACCTCAAGTAAAACTTATTATGGTTGCTTATATAATGTCTGCTATTGCAATTTATCTCTTGGGTAGTTAAAAAGTTATCTCTTGATGGAAATCGTAGTTAGCGAAAAAAAGATTAAATTGACTCATTATTAACATTCTCCAGAAGACTTATCCTTTACCTTAGAAGGTGAACAGGTGTGTTTTTTGCAGTGCCTGCATGTCTTTGGTGAGTGTACTTAGCAAGGCATTATTTAATGATGCCGTTTTCCCAAGGAGCCAGTTTTGTGAAACGAAAATCCGGTAAACTAAAGCTGGCATGGGATGGGAATAGTTTTTTTTGAAAAACGGTTAAGTAAATATCGGAGTGGTAGAACGAATGTACAATCAAGGTGCTGTTGAGGGTGCTGCCAATAAAGAATTAGGTAGCCGCGTCTTCGTGTACGAAGTGGTGGGTCTGCGTCAGAACGAAGAAACTGATCAAACGAACTACCCAATTCGTAAAAGTGGCAGTGTGTTCATCAGAGTGCCTTACAACCGCATGAATCAAGAAATGCGACGGATCACTCGCCTAGGCGGCAAAATTGTTAGCATCCAACCATTAACTGCTCTAGAGCCGGTCAATGGTAAAGCCTCATTTGAGAATGCTAACAGCAAAGTGAGCTTAGCCACATCTGAGGAGACTGCTAACAGTAAGGGGAATGGTAAAGCCACACCTGTGAATGCTAACAGTGAAGTGAAAGGCTTCGCTAAATCACCTGCTGAAGAACAGCTCAAGAACAAGGACAAAAAAGGCAACACCATGACTCAAGCGAAAGCCAAAAAAGACGCGCACGGTGATGTTCCTGTCAACATTTACCGTCCTAATGCTCCGTATATTGGCAAGGTAGTATCTAATGAACCGTTAGTCAAAGAAGGTGGGATTGGTATTGTTCAGCACCTCAAATTTGACATTTCCGGCGGCGATTTGAAGTATGTAGAAGGTCAAAGTATCGGTATTATTCCGCCAGGATTGGACAAGAACGGTAAGCCTGAAAAACTCAGACTATATTCTATTGCCTCAACTCGTCATGGCGATGATGTAAATGACAAGACAGTATCACTGTGCGTCCGCCAGTTGGAATACAAACACCCAGAAACCAACGAAACAGTTTATGGTGTTTGCTCTACTCACCTGTGTTTTCTCGAACCAGGGGCAGATGTAAAAATTACAGGCCCTGTGGGTAAGGAAATGTTATTACCCCAAGACCCCGACGCCAAAGTTATCATGATGGCAACGGGAACAGGTATTGCGCCCATGCGGGCTTACTTGTGGCGGCAGTTTAAAGACGCAGAAAGAGCAGCTAACCCAGAATACCAATTTAAGGGATTTTCTTGGTTAATATTTGGTGTACCTACAACTCCAAATATCTTATATAAGGAAGAACTGGAAGAAATTCAACAAAAATATCCTGATAACTTCCGCCTGACTTGCGCTATTAGCCGGGAACAGAAAAACCCCCAAGGCGGCAGAATGTATATCCAAGATCGGGTAGCAGAACATGCAGATGAATTGTGGCAGTTAATTAAAGATGAGAAAACCCACACCTACATCTGCGGTTTGCGAGGTATGGAAGAAGGTATCGATGCAGCATTAACAGCTGCTGCTGCTAAGGAAGGTGTAACCTGGATTAATTATCAGAAGGAACTCAAGAAAGCTCATCGCTGGCACGTAGAAACCTACTAAGTGCTAGTTAGGCGTTTAGCCCGTTCTAAGTTCTGAGTTCTAAGTTTGTAGGGTGGGCAGTGCTCACCCTACAATTGTTTTGTATGAACAGCTGAGGCAAGAGTTCTAAGTTCTGAAGGTTAAAGTACTAAGTACTTCTAACTACTCAGCACTCAATACTCAGCACTAAATTTGTGAAATTGGGTGCAAAACTTGTGGGCGTGAAGCTGGGAATACTGGGATTAGGCACTGTGGGAACAGGTACAGTACAGTTATTGCAAGATCGGGCTGGGCGTCACCCATTGTTGCAAGAAATAGAAATATATCGGGTGGGAGTACGATCGCTCCAGAAATCTCGTGCAGTAGAATTACCTACAGATGTAGTAACTACAGATTTAGATGCTATTGTCAATGATCCGGCGGTAGATATAATTGTTGAGGTCATGGGTGGATTAGAGCCAGCGCGATCGCTGATTCTCAAAGCTCTAAATAATGGCAAGCATGTAGTAACCGCTAATAAAGCTGCGATCGCCCGCTTTGGGGCGGAAATCTTCACAGCTGCTAATCAAGCCGGGGTATACGTCATGCTCGAAGCCGCTGTAGGTGGTGGTATCCCTGTGATTCAACCCCTGAAGCAGTCCTTAAGTGTTAACCGGATTCACGCGATTACTGGCATCGTTAACGGTACGACTAACTACATCCTGACGCGGATGCAAACAGAAGGCAGCAACTTCAGCGACGTGTTAGCTGATGCCCAACAGTTGGGTTATGCAGAAGCTGACCCCACCGCCGATGTCGATGGCTTAGACGCGGCAGATAAAATTGCTATCTTGGCATCATTGGGTTTTAGTGGACGCATTAACCTGCAAGATGTCTATTGTGAAGGTATTCGGCAAGTCAGCAAGACAGATATTGCCTACGCCGAAAAATTAGGATTTGTGATTAAGTTACTGGCGATCGCTAAACGCAATGCTCCCTTATCTCCTTCATCTCCCCTCTTTGTCAGAGTCCATCCTACCTTAGTACCTAAAACACATCCGTTAGCTAGCATTAACGGCGTTTATAACGCCATTCTGGTCGAAGGGGAACCCATCGGGCAGGTGATGTTTTTTGGGCCTGGCGCTGGTGCTGGTGCAACTGCCAGTGCCGTATCATCTGATATTTTAAATCTAGTTGCTATCCTCAAAACCAAGACAGTAGCTCCAAATCTCTTGTTAGCTTGTGGGCATCAAGAATACTGCCAAATTGCGCCAATGGCAGAACTAGTAACTCGATTTTACGCCCGTTTCCTCACTAAAGATCAACCCGGAGTTATCGGTAAATTAGGTACTTGCTTTGGCAACTATGAAGTTAGCTTAGAGTCAATTGTCCAAACTGGTTTTCAGGGAGAACTCGCAGAAATTGTGGTTGTTACCCACGATGTCCGGGAAGGAAACTTTCGCCAAGCTTTGGCAGAAATTCGGAGTCTGGAAGCGATCGACAGTATTCCTAGCTTACTGCGTGTACTTTAAATTCGAGCATAACTAATAGCTATCGACCAAAATGCTACCACTGAAACTGCGATCGCCTTTTAAAATTCCCAGTCCCCAATCCCAAAGCGGCGTTCCTCCCGCCACCTGTTGACAGAATGCACGAAAAGGGGGCTGGTGTAAAAGAGTTATCTATGTCTTAATTTGTTTAGACACAAATGCTGCTACTAGGGTAATTACCATGACAAATAGACCTCCTTCCGAACCGGAGTCATCCCAAAGAACTGCTGTTGGCTTTGATGAGTTTATAGCCATTTTGGTTGCCTTCGCTACTATTGGAGCGATTTTGTTTTGGTCATTTTCCCGTAGGGATTCCAGCTGGAACTTAAACGGGTTATTTTCGCCTGACCCCAAGCCTTCTAATAGCATTCAACCAAATCAAGTGCAGCCATCCTCTACTCCCAAGGTAGAACCAAATGCAATCCCCAACTTCAAAACCTCGCCGTCACCTCTACCTAAGGCTAGTGTTGAACCGAATACAACTTCATCCCTGATTGACGACACAACGCCTCCCCCGATATTTCCATCAATTAACGTAGCCCCAACTCAATCCCCACAGGTTAAGACACCTGTATCTCCCTCAGAAAATTTGGAGCCACCAGTCATAGCAGCAGCATTGCCCTTAGTGACTCCGGCAGAGAAAAAATCAACTATTCCACCGCCAATTGCATTTAATGATGTGCCCGATAACTTCTGGAGTCGGTCTTTTATCAACGTTCTCTCTTCCCGTGGCATTCTCAAGGGGTTTCCCGATTATTCTTTTAGACCAAATCAGCCTGTAAATCGTGCTGAATTTGCTGCCATACTGCAAAAAGCTTTTGACCAAGAACTAGGTAAGACCACAACAATCTTTAGAGATGTACCAGTACGATTCTGGGCAAATCCAGCAATTGACCAAGCCTTCAGTACCGGATTTTTAAAAGGCTATCCTAATAAAACCTTCAAACCACAACAAAAAATCTCGCGGGCGCAAGTTTTAGTTGCTCTTGCTAGTGGGTTGAACTTAAAAGCACCCGCTTCCCCAAATCAGCTTTTGAGTGACTATAAAGATGCCAAAAATATTCCGCAATACGCTGTTAGTAAAATAGCAGCTGCTACAGCCAATAGTCTTGTAGTTAACTATCCAGATCCACAAATCCTGGCTCCCAACAGAGAAGCTAGCCGGGCTGAGGTAGCGGTGATGATTCACCAAGCTTTGGTACACCTAGGGAAGTTAGAGGCAATTCCATCTCCAAGCATTGTGCGATCGTCGCAAAATATATCTATTCGCGCAACCTCGCGTACTCTAAAAGATAAACCCAAGGTTAGTGTATTTGCAGAAAACTCGCCTTAGTTAAAATTGATAGTGAAAGTGGTCAAGAGTTTCTTGAATTCTACTTGACCACTTTCACACTTACGTTTTACCAAATAGCAGCAATGAACAAGCGCATTGAGAGTGAAATCGCGCTTTGTCCTGCATTAGTCAGAAGTTAGGCTTCTGGTATTTTGCCGACAACTTGTGATTTGAGGGTTGTAATTTCACTAGTCAACTCTTTCCTGGTTGAGGCTTTGAGTAAATAGCGGTACACAAACCAGGCAGAGTAACCAATACCAATCAACTCAAAACTAGGTGCTACTAAGGGGATATCATTCAAAGCATCTAATATTGCCAACAGCACCTTAACTGCGACAATCGCTCCCACAATCAACCCAACGCTAACTAGGGGCTGCTTGTATTGATTAAAGAAGGCTCCCAGGTATTCGGGCAGTGTCGCTAAAAATCTAGAAATTTGTTCACCGTATTTTAGCCATTCATCTTGAGGGGTGGAAGCCTGGAGTTTAGTAATGGTTCCTGTTTGGTTGTTGATCTCTGGCACTGTTGCCTCTTTTGACTTGGTTTCCGTAAATTCCGGTTCTTGCATTTTCACTTCCATAATTTTGACAGTTGAATTTCTCTAATCTGGATAATTACAACCGAAAAGCTGTTGATTAGGCAATGCACTTGTGCATCGGTACAACTGAGTTTGGGGTACAAAAGGGTTATAGTGTCCTATAACCATAATTGTTCCGTAACCTCCACTGCATCAACTACAAGGTAGAAAGCCAGTAGGAGGATAGAAGTCAGAAGGCGGCAGGAATGTATTAAAATTAGCTTTCTGAGTTCGGTTTTTTGGGAATCAACTGTAATCCTCAGGTTGTGATTATCTCATAGCATGTCAATCGCTCATAATCGTACTCAGCGCAGTGGAAATTAGGCAAAAATCAGTTCACCTTTCATTTATACAAGCCTAAAAGCTGATTTTATCCGATATTAAAGCTATCTTAAGCCTGGTTCGTCAATTAACGTATTGGTATTGATATGAATACGTAATAAAAGTTTTTATGTGCTCATATAGACTAGACTTTAAAAGTATTTTATGGTATGTGCCATTGTCTAGCTGAAAAGTGAGGATAGCTGGCAATTCTCCAACTTTTCTACTGTTGCCCTGAAATTGGTCAATAATCGTAAAACCATCGCTAGGCAAACGAATATCATTCCTTTTCTTCCTGATAGGATTAGTTTTATAAAGAAGCAATAAGCTAAATGAGTGTCATACTCGATGGACAAAACTCTGTCATTAACTGCATGTTAAAGAAAGTGGTAAACAGAAGACGCTCCCAAGAGAGTCTCTACTGTATGTAACTATGTAGTTGCACGGGAGCAGTGAATCCTGTTCGCCGTTAGCAAGTGTACTTGCTAATATTGCAATCAAAATTACTTAAATATAATAAAAGTCATACCAATTATTTAGTGAGCAATGATTTGCGCTTGCTATAAAAGAAGATAATGTAGATCTTAATCACCAATTAAAGTGATTGCATAGGCTAAACTAATTTGGTGATTTTTGCGGGAGGGCAAGGAGACTTGAGGGATGCCAACTCAAAAGCCAACCCCTTTTGACAGCAGTTCAGAAAGCAAAAAAGTGTCAGCGGAAGAGCTATCAACAGACGAACTCCCGACCATAGAATTTCCCTCACGAGGGAAACTCAAAGCCAGTTCCTGGCGCATCCATCAAAAAATTGGCTATGGGTACTTTGTAGCAATTGGGATTGGTTTTTTCGGCTCACTGACTGGGTTGGTGATTGCCAACTACTATCGGGGACGAGAAGTCATACAATTAAATCAAGCTCATGAGCAAGGACAACTACTGAGGAATTATCAAGATGCAATAGTAGGGGCACAATTGCATAGCTCTAACTTAGTTGCTGTGTTAGAAGATTCAAAGCAGTTGCAAAGCAAAAAAGCTGATTTTATCAATAGTTTTGAAAAAGCCAAGAAATTAGAGCCACAAATTTTTGGATTTATTGACAGCAAGCCCCGGAGGTTAGCAGCAACAAGCTTTACGTTACAGACTTTATTGCAGGAGAACGCGACTAACTTAAAATCATACGTTGATCAAATCGAAGCTGTCTTACAGAAAATTGACAACCAGCAAGTGCAGCCACAGCAGATTTCTTTAGCAAGGGAGCAGTTGTTGAAAGTGATGCGTGGTCAAACAGCCATGCAGTTAGAGCAGCTTTCGGCAAAATTGACTAATATCCTGCAAACTGCTGAAGAACAAGAGCAGGGAAGGCAAAAAGCTCTTGAGCAAGCAAAAGTAGTTGAAAGATTAATTGTGATGGTGAGTATGCTGGTGTCAGTTGCGATCGCTGCCATTGTAGCGTGGCGTACTAGTCGGGCGATCGCAGAACCAGTAATTACTGTAACTCAAGTGGCTGAGCAGGTGGCAAGGAAATCTAACTTCGATTTGCGAGCTCCTGTGACTACAGAAGATGAAATTGGGTTACTAGCTAAATCTCTAAATCGTCTGATTGAGCGGGTATCTGAGCGGACTAAAGAACTACAACAAGCTAAAGAATTAGCCGAAGCCGCTAGCAAGGCAAAAAGTATTTTTCTCGCAAATGTCAGTCACGAGTTACGCACGCCTTTGAATGCTGTCATCGGTTTGAGCCAGCTTTTAGAAGACGACGCTACCGATCTTGGTTTATCGGGAGATTTTATCACAGATTTAGAAACCATCAACTCTGCTGGTAAGCATCTACTGCACTTGATTAACGAAATCCTCGACTTGTCAAAAATTGAAGCGGGGAAAATGACCCTATATCCTGAAATGTTTGAGATTGCAACACTAATTAATAACGTCGTCCTCACAGTCAAGTCGGCTATGGAAAAAAATGCCAATGTCTTAGAAGTGGATTGTGATGAGCAACTTGGCACCATGTACGCCGATCAAACTAGAATGCGACAGGTGTTGTTAAACCTACTGAGCAATGCCGCCAAATTTACCACCAATGGTAAAATCATGCTGACAGTCAAGAACGAAAAGGAAGATTTACTAACGGAAGCTCCTTTTGGCATGATTACTTTCACTGTTAGCGATACAGGCATAGGTATGTCTAACAATCAACAGCGGCAATTATTTCAACCGTTTACCCAAGGAGATACCTCAACGACGAAAAAGTATGGCGGTACTGGACTGGGTTTAGCAATTAGCCGTCACTTCTGTCAGATGATGGGGGGTGAGATTATTGTCAAAAGTCAGCCGGGAGTTGGCTCTATTTTCACAGTTCGTTTACCACTGACTGTGCAAGAATAAAATGGTTTAAAATGCGATCGCTGTTATTTGTGCTGGGAAACTCCAAATGATTAGAGTTCAGTTTTCTAGTAAAGCGATCGCAGAAGTTTTCGGTCTACTGAATATCTTAAATTGTCCCAATAATTTGCCTAACTGTCTTATCTGTCCTTGCATATTGATTTTGACAGTGAGATTATAAAAATGATTTGATAACGACCAGACATTTATAAAAAAATAAATGTTAATTTTGGCTGCTTAGTCCCAAGCCTCAATTCTGAGCAAGGCTATGGCGATCGCAGCACTTAGTGTTGAGTCAAAGCCTATTAACAAAGAAACCCATCCACACTGTAATTGATACAGGACTTACGCAAGTGTCATATTTTTAACGCCAGAGGTTGTCCAGCTGGAGTTTAGACTAAAAATAAGCAAGCGGAAAATAATACTTAGAAAAGTATGGATAAAAAATTGACATATCTGGTCAGGTGAAAAGTCACTGAAAAGAAAAAGTGGTCAGCAATGTTGAACTGACC
>NZ_JADEXR010000106.1 GCF_015206995.1 aff. Roholtiella sp. LEGE 12411
GCATTGGGGATTGGGGATGGGGCATTCGCCTTGGCGACTTTCTTGATTCCTTGTTTATGAACTGTAGTTGCAATTGGATTACTTTGGCGATCGCAGATTTGTTTACTGGAGGTGTCGTTACTATTCGGTATGTTCGCTTTGACCACACTTGGAATTGAAATAGGTTTTCACTGCTACTTTTCACACCGGGCTTTCCAAGCCAATACTCCTGTCCAGGTCATCCTGGCAATTCTATTGCAGGAAGCATACATATTCATTAATACTTGCGAAGGATTAAACGATGGAAATGCAGAATCTAGAAGTAAATACCATATCTCCGGTTTTAGAGAGTAGCAAAGTCGATACATCCAAGCCAATGCCAACAGCATCAGAGATTCAGGCTTGGATAGTTTCTTATGTAGCTAATCTATTGGAAGTAGATTCAGACGAAATCGACGTTACGATCCCTTTTGACCGCTATGGTTTAGATTCCTCAGCAGCAGTTGGTTTAACGGGCGACCTAGAAGACTGGTTAGGAAGAGAAATTGATCCAACCCTCATGTATGATTACCCAACTGTTCAGGCTTTGGTTCAGCATTTAAGCTCGCAGTTAAGAACTAAAAATTAACCTCCAATTTCTCAAACTTTAGTGCCAATACAAGTAGAAATTCTCAGCCTTATTCAGTGATTATTTCAGGAGAAAATCATGATAGTTGGAAAACCTCTAGATCGAAAAATTCAATCTTCAACGCTGTCAGAAGCACAGGGAACAAAGCACTCTCTAATCATCGAGAAAACTTTTCATAACAACACCAACTCAGACTATACAGAAAAACTCCGAGACTTAGGTAATGAGTTTAACTACGCTAGTAACAGTAATTATTACTGGAGTCCTCCCGAACTCTCACTTCTTTATGGCACGCCTCTCTACGATGCCATTTCTCCCTCACAAAAACTAGCGCTCAATCATCTTTATTGGGTCGGGAACTATAACCATACTGCGGTTAGCGAAGCCACTACGAGTATTTACAACATGGTAACATCTGGCGTTTTTCGCGCCGTCGGCGGTTACGAAACCCTCTGTAACGAACTAGATTTTGAAACTGATCAAGAAAGCTACCACATTCGTACCTTTCAAAAGATTGGGTACAAAACTAAAATGGCCATAGTCGGTAAAACCATATTGGGAAATTCCTTATATGGCAAATCAGATAAAGAGAATAATAATTGGCTTCAATCCTTAATTCCCCACCCTGTACGGGATTTTTTCACCTCATCAGGTAATGGGGATTCAACATTTACGGAATACCGAGACAATACTTTAAATGCGATCGCTAAAACGATGCTCAGTGATCAAAAACAGTATTACTCTCGGTATTTACAAGAATTAGAGCAAAGAGGCGAGCCGATTCCCGCACCAGCTGATGGTCTAGGAGGGCGAATCGCACCACGTCATTGGTTACGTTTCTTCACTGTTCACTGGGGAATGTCGCCGTTTATGGCGTGTCAGTATTATTCCTTGCGCTATACGGCTAATGCGATTCTCAAAAACCAAGAATATCCTTATGTCAGATATTTCCGAGAATTAGAGCAAAAAGGCGAGTATATCCCCACCCCAACAGCTGTCTCTTATTACCACTTATTAGACGAAGCTTTTCATACCACGATTTCTCAAACCATTGCCAAAGATATGTATAAGGATTTCCCGAAGCCAACTGCTTACGAGAAATTTGTATCTGGTTTGGCGATTTATATGGCGCAACGCAACCTGTTGAGCGGTCTTTCTGGAGTATTACCCGGTCGTTGCGTCTACGATGACCCGATGTTAATGGTCTTTTACTACAAACTCTTGAAATCTCCTCTATTTGGGATGGAAACTAAAGAAGCGCTCGATTGGATGGAAAAGTGCTTCTGTCAAGAACACGAAGGCTATCATGTCGGACTCAAATATCATCAAAGCCTCTTGGAATCTATGCGGAGATTGTTCGGTAGCTTAGACTATCAGTGGAAAATTAACCGCGAAATGGGCATTATGGCTGCTGGAGGCTCAATCAGCAAAGCACTTCAAAAGAATACTAAAACCTTTAAAGAGTTTTCCCAATCGGTCATAGAGCAACAGAGCTAGAAGGCGACTTTCATCGCTAAGCTAGCTAATATCCAAGTTGCACATTCACTGGCTAAGACCGTCATTAGTCATTTGTCCAAAGTCCAATTGTAAATCTCTTGACAAATGACAACCTTCATAAATGTGTATTAGCTTAGTCAGCATTGATTAATACTATTGGGCAAACAATACAGATGGAACCCATAGCAATAATTGGCATTGGTTGCCGTTTTCCCAAAGCGAAGAATCCCGAATCATTCTGGAAGCTATTGCGTAATGGTACAGATGCGATCGCATCCGTACCAAAAGAGCGCTGGGATATTGATGCCTACTACGACCCAAATCCCAACACACCAGGAAAAATGAGCACCCGTTGCGGTGGTTTTCTAGAGCAGGTGGATTTGTTCGACGCTGACTTTTTTGGAATTTCTCCTGATGAAGTCGAGCATACAGACCCCCAACAAAGATTATTTTTAGAAGTAGCCTGGGAAGCTTTAGAAAATGCTGGAATAGTGCCAACTAGTTTAGCTAGCACCCAGACAGGAGTATTTATCGGTCTATGTACCATCGATTATCATAGGCTTCTCTATAAAAATTTCTCTTGCATCGGATTACATAGTGGCACGGGAACAACTCCCTGCATTACAGCCAATCGCTTATCCTATTTACTGGATTTGCGTGGCCCCAGTATGGCAATAGATACTGCTTGCTCCTCGTCTTTGGTGACAGTCCACTTAGCGTGCCAGAGTTTACGAAACAGAGAATCGAATTTATGCCTAGCTGGAGGAGTAAACTTAATTTTATCGCCGGATTCGACCATCTCCTCGTCTCAGACGCGTCTGCTGTCATCTGAGGGTCACTGTAAGTCTTTTGATGCCAGCGCTGATGGTTATGTCAGAGGAGAGGGCTGTGGCGTAGTCGTGCTCAAGCGCCTCAGTGATGCTACCAGAGATAAAGACAACATTCTTGCACTCATCAGAGGTTCAGCAGTTAACCAAGATGGGCTGAGCAACAGTCTTACCGCACCCAACGGACTCGCTCAACAGGCGGTGATTCGTCAAGCTCTGGAAAATGGCAAGGTGCAAGCGGCAGACATTAGCTACATTGACGCTCACGCCGTTGGTACATCCATCGGAGACGCCATCGAGTTTAAAGCTTTAAAAGCTGCACTCATGGCAGGCCGCGAGCCAGATAGACCCTGTTGGATTGGCTCAGTCAAGACAAATATTGGTCATTTAGAAGCTGCTGCTGGGATTTCTGCTTTGATTAAAGTAGTCTTGTCGCTGCAACATGAAGAAATCCCCCCTCACCTGCATTTGAAGCAGCTTAATCCCTATATTTCTCTGGAAAACACCCCATTTTCAATTCCAACGGAGCTTCAGAAATGGTATCGTGGGAAACAGAGCCGTTTGGCTGGTGTAAGTGCATTTGGTTTTGGAGGCACCAATGCCCATGTCATCTTAGAAGAAGCACCAGTATCAACACCAGCGCCCATAGATGTTCAATGTTGCGGTCATTTAATCACACTCTCAGCAAAAAGTGATTTGGCTCTGCGAGAACTGGCACAAAGGTATGAAGACTTTTTCGCGTCTAATCCTGATGTATCGCTGGCAGATGTCTGTTTTACTGCCAACACCGGACGAACACATTTTGAGCATCGTCTTGGTATCGTAACTGAATCCATCGTGCAGTTACGTCAGCAGTTAAGTACTTTTATCGCTCAAAAGGAAATTCCTGGATTGTTGAAAGGTAAGGTAAAAGGCAGAAAGCGCCCAAAAATTGCCTTCTTCTTTCCTGGCGAGGGGATAGAATCTCGCTCCACGGGATGGCAACTTTATGATACTCAGCCCACCTTTCGTAGAGCTATTGATCGTTGCGCCCAAATTCTCCAACCTGACTTAGAAAAGTCTCTTTTTGAGATTTTGTATCCAGCCACCAAAGATTTTCTACCAGATACCTATAACCAAACTGCCCTCTTTGCTATAGAGTACGCCCTCGCCGAATTATGGCAATCCTGGGGGATTAAACCCAAAGTAGTTACGGGTTATGGTGTGGGAGAATATGTCGCTGCTTGCATAGCTGGCGTGTTTAACCTCGAAGATGCTCTAAAGCTGGTTACAGAACGAAGTCGTTTAATGCAAGCTTCTTTGGAGCCGGAAAAGATGGTTGAGGCTTTTGCAAAAATCGCCAAAGAAGTTAGCTACTCTCAACCACTAATTTCCCTAATTTCCAGTCTTCCTGGGGAACTGACGACAAAGGAAATAGCTACCCCAGAATATTGGTGTTGTCATTTGCAGCAGCCAGGAAAATTGACTGCTGGTATAGAGACTTTAGCAGGTGATCACGTATTTTTGGCGATCGCTTCCAAATTAACTTCCATACCAAAGCAAGCGGAAGTTTATTTATCTAGCTTGCGTCAAGGACAAGAGGAATGGCTAGAAATGCTCCACAGTTTAGGAGAATTATTTGTTCGTGGAGCAGTAATAGACTGGTCTAATTTTTACCAAGATTATCCTGGTTGTCGTCTTCAACTACCAACTTATCCTTTTCAGCGACAACGTTACTGGTTTAAAGCCACTGAAAATGGACACAAAGAAGCAACCGCATTAGAACACAATACTCAACCGCAGTTTGCTAACTTTCTACATTTAGGAGAAACCCAACAGATAGCTCAGTTGCTGGGGGAGACAGGTAATTTTTCAGAAGCCCAAATGAAATTAATGCCAGAACTACTAGAAGTATTAGCTAAGCAACAGATACAGCTATAGTAATCCGATTTGATTCGTGAACTGATTCGTAGAGATGGGGCATGGGGCATGGGGAATAGGGAATAGGGAATAGGGAATAGGGAATGGGGAATGGGGAATAGGAAAAAAGGGGGTTAGAGGTGTACGCAGTTTTTTCAAAAATCAAATAGGTATCTGATAGGAAATGGAACATCTGTTGACAAAGCAAGAGAGTAAAAGTAAATGGGAGAAACAACTTTGGAAAATCAACAAATCAGTACTAAATCGATGACAGTTGAAGATATGCAAGATTGGCTAACTTGTCAAATTGCTGAACAGATAGGAACTGAACCTGATGAAATCGATACTAGAGCACCTTTCGACAGCTACGGTTTAGATTCAGTACAGACAATGAACATTGCTAACCTAGGAAAGCAACACTTTGGATTGCAGCTATCTCCACTCATCATGTGGAATTATCCCAATGTGGAATCGTTGTCTCAATATTTATCTGAAGAATTAAAAGCTTCAGAATTAGAAATGTTTGAAATTTAAAAATCTCAGCCGGTTTGAAATAACTTTACATAACTGGAAAAACTATTTTTGAATTTTGAGTTGATTATGAACGTATCAGAACTATTGACAAATCTTACTGAGCAAGGTGTTCAGTTGTGGGCTGATAATGATAAGCTCAGGGTTAATTCTCCCAAGGGAATTCTGACACCACAGCTTCAGGCAGATATAACCGCACACAAAATAGAAATTCTCTCTTTTCTGCGTGAAAATAACAATGATTGTGATACTTTTATCCCTGATGGCCCGGGACTTAGCCTTCAAACAATTGGTCGTTTACTTGGTGGATTTTGCGATCGCTCGCCTATAAAATTCAAATCACCAATTATCGACCCCAACCTGATGGCGAAACAGATAAAAGTCACTTTTAGACCGTTACCAAAAGGGTTTAAAAATGAAATTCTCTCCAAGTTTAGAGAAGAATTAGAACTTAAGCTGCAAAACTATGGAGTAGAAATTGTCTCTTGGGAAGATGCAACCAGAGAATTTAACTATGAAATTGATATTCCCCTAACTAAGTGCAAGGAAAATATTAAGATGAGGTTTGTCAAAGCTGATATTAATGGAGTAATTGATGTTGAAAGACCTCAGAATTTAAAAGGTAAAATCAAAAGTATTATTGCAGAAAGTTTTTATCAATTCTATTGTAGTTTTATCTTAAAAAATCGCAAGATGTCGGTTTCGACAATTGCTAAGTTAATTGGCTGGGCTGAAGACCATGCAATGCAACGTCTTGAAGACCCCACATCTACCTTGGTAATTTTAATTGCAGAACTAGATAATAATTTTGTTAATTCAGAAGTTCCATATCAACAAAAAATAGCCATTGGTGTAAATACTTTAGTAAGGACGTTTTCGGAGATTGTCATTGGCGTATCTAGTAGCAATATTTCCATCTTAAATATGAATCTTTCCGATTCGTTGTTTTCTAGAGATAAATTTGATAAATTTGTTTTTAAATCTTTGATTCCTAAAATATATGTACCGATCGCACCTTTACCAATGAGTCGATTTGAGGTAAGTAAATACGATCCAAAACAATCTATTTATGCTGCTAAATTGGTAAAATTGAGTGAAAAACTAGCAGCAACCAGTTTATTTCCTTCTGGCTTTAAGCTAGGTGAAATTATTAAAAGAAAATCTCATAAAGATATTGTTGACTCGATTGTTAACGGTAGAACAGGTGTTTCTTACGGTTTTGTTGCTTATGCTGAAGCACCACAATACGTAGGCGATCGCGAAATATCCGCAAGTGAATGGGAAAATTTATTAGCTATAGAAGGATTTAGTAGCAATGAAGTCCGTCAAAATGATATAGGTAGACGATATGTAAAAACAAAAATAGCAAATCAATACTCCTATAAGCAAATTCCTGATATCTGGCTCGTTAGCTCTCGTTCCGGTTCAAATAAGACAGACTTAAGCCTTGAGCGCGATATTCTCAGAATTGGTTTGAAAAACAAATTATGTCTACAATTACCAGAAGGAATCGATCCAGCAGTAGTAGATATTAAACCTTCTTACGATCTCTACGTTTTGGTTGGTATTGCTCTGGCAGCAGCCTTATACACACCCGAACTAATTAAAGATGGCGCACCAATGATTCATTTTCACGGATATCCATCAAGTGAATGGTTTGAGTCAAACGAATATTGTACTGGAGTTGATAATCCTTCTGTACCTTGTGGAACTTACGAATCAGGAGTTTTCAATTTTCTTGGCATTCATAACTTAGCAAATAACAATGACAATATTACTTTAGCTAGCTTGATCGAACCAGATCACGGCACAAATATCATCACTAATGATTTAGAGTATTTATTAGCAAGATTAGAAACCGGAATTAAACAAGGAAAAATCGAATTAGGTGGAAAGCATTTTGCTTCTTTTACCGAAAATATAGCTAATAACTGATAACTGAATATGACAACCATAGCAGGCAAGACAGTAGTTTTAACAGGAGCATCACGGGGTATCGGTGTATTTATTGCTCGCGCCCTGGCGGAAAAACAAGCAACCATAATTGGCGTTTCGCGATCGCAAGAGGGGCTAGATAAAGTCTGTGCAGAAGTTGATGCTATGGGCGGTAAAGCGATGGGCATTTGCTTTGATATCAGCAATGTGGAAGAACTACCAATCTTGCAACGAAAAATTAATCGGCTTGCAGGTTCGGTTGACATTTTAGTTAATAATGCTGGCATAGAAATATATCGAGCTTTCCAAGATTATGCTCTTGCAGATCTCCAATCAGTTTTGTCAGTCAATTTACTTGCTGCTATGGAGTTAACTCGACTGGTATTACCGAGCATGTTAAATCAGGGTAGTGGTCACATTGTTAATATGGCCTCTCTATCTGGCAAAAAGGGACATCCTTACGACAGTGTTTATTCTGCAAGTAAAGCTGGTTTATTAATGTGGTCTGATGCTATTAGACAAGAGTTAGCTAGTGCTGGTGTGGAAATTTCTTCAATCTGTCCAGGATATGTTTCTCAACAAGGAATGCTCGCTGATACTGGTGTACCTGTACCAAGTTTTGGAGGTGTGTCTACACCAGCAGATGTGGCGAAAGCAGTAGTTAGGGCGATAGAAAAAAATAAAGCAGAAGTAATTGTCAATGGTAATCTCATCACGAAAAATCTGACCAAGGTGCTATTTGCAGTGGAAGAATTTTTTCCCCAATTTGGAGACGTAGTTAATCAGTGGATTGGCGTAAATAAGCTAAATCAAATGCGAATAAAAAATCAGAGCCGCGCCGAAAATTATCGGAAGAAATCGAGTTTAGTTAAATAAGTATTTAGAACAATCAAAAGGAATCACCAAGTTGAAATAAACAATAAAAACAATATATAGAGGAGATGGAATTAGATGAAAAAAGTATGTTTCATGATTTACGATATGGGCGGAGGCCACCGCAGCACTGCCAATGCTTTACAAGAAGTTATTAAAAAGCGAAAATTGCCTTGGGAAGTTCAAGTAGTCGAGGTTTTCAAAGAAATATTTGGAACAACTCAGCCCCAGTACATATATAACAATTTTGTACTGAAAAAAAATTGGGCAAAAATTATTAATGATCCCTTATCAGTTCCTTTGTTCAAGCTGCAAATTCGCTTGTGTCATTCTGCTTGGCTAAACCTTTTAAGAAAATATTGGCGCGAGCAACAGCCTGATTTAGTAGTTTCATTGCTCCCACTGGTAAACCGAGTGCTTTACGAAAGCTTACAGGCGGAACTACCAGGTATTCCCTTTGTTACTTCAATCACGGATTTTGCCGATTGTCCTCCTAACTTTTGGATAGAAGCTCAAGAGCAATTTCTCATCTGTCCTTCCCAACAAACAGTTAAGCAGGCGCAATCTTGCAATTATCCAGAGGAAAGAATTTATCAGACTTCAGGCATAGTAATTCATCCTCGATTTTATGAGCCTGTGAGTGGCAATCGCCAAATTGAAAGACAACGTTTGGGACTAAAGCCAGATTTACCCACTGGCTTAGTCATATTTGGTAGTCATGGCTCCAAAGAAATGATTGAAATTGCCGAACGTTTGGAGCAGTCATCACTAAATCTGCAACTCATATTTATCTGCGGACGCAATGAAGAACTAGCCAGAGATTTGCGAAATACTGAAAGTCGTTTGCCGAGATTTGTTGAAGGTTTTACAAGTCAAATTCCCTACTACATGCATTTATCTGATTTTTTCATTGGCAAACCGGGTAGTGTCGGAGTCAGCGAGGCTATAGCAATGAATCTGCCAGTAATTACAGAATGCAATAATACCATGACACTGTTTCAGGAACGAGCTAGCGCTGATTGGCTTGCAGATAAAGGGTTCGGTATTGTAGTCAATAATTTTCGCGATATTAACAAATCTGTTACAGAACTCATCCAGCCAGAGAATTTTGCTCGCTATCAGGCAAATGTCAAAGCTTACAACAATCGGGCTGTGTTTGAAGTAGTCGAGAATTTGGAAAAAATCCTCGAATATTCCAACTTAAAAGCTGTTCAAAAACCACTTCCAGTTTAAAGATGGGTCGAGTAGATCCGAAATTTTCTGGCAATTTCCCGAAATAATTGGGAGCAGCTTGATAGAGGCGATCGCGTTTGAATTTTTACATCAAATCAAGGAGCAATATGAAAACTATAGCAGGTAAAACAGTTGTTTTAACTGGTGCATCAGGTGGTATTGGAGCATTTATTGCTCGTGCTTTGGCAAAAGAACAGGCAACCGTAGTCAGCGTTTCTCGTGCTCAGAAAGGTCTAGATAAAATATCTGCTGAAGTCGAAGCTGCGGGCGGTAGAGGCATAAGTATTCCATTTGATCTCAGCAAATTGGAAGAATTCTCAGTTCTAGTTCAGCAGATCGAGCAACTTGCAGGCCCAATCGATATTTTAATCAATAATGCTGCAATCGAAAAATATCGACCTTTCCAAAAATACACCTTAGAGGATGTTCAATGTTTATTAACGACCAATCTTTTAGCTCCGATGGAGTTAACTCGTTTGGTGCTACCGAGCATGTTAGAGCGCAATAGCGGTCATATTGTGAATATAGCCTCTTTGGCTGGCAAAAAAGGAGCGCCTTATAACAGCATCTATTCAGCCAGTAAAGCTGGTTTAATAATGTGGTCAGATGCAATCCAGCAAGAATTAGCCAATACCAATGTCGGAGTTTCCGTAATCTGTCCTGGATTTACTGATGCCGGAATGTATCATGCTCTTGACATCACAGCGCCCAGCGCAGCCCACATTGCTCAACCAACAGAAGTTGCTGACGCAGTACTTCAATCCATTAAGCAAAACCAGAAAGAAGTGATATTGGATGGAGCCGCTTCCAAAATCTTATTTGCAATTTCACAAATTTCTCCACAATTTGGAGATGCCATTTATCGGCGGGTAGGTGTGGTCGAACTCAACCAAAGCTGTGCAGAAAAGCAAATGCACGAAGGAAATCTAGCTAAAAATTAAATTGTACCCAAGCTTATTACTTAAGTTAATAGGACTTACGCAACTGGCACACAAGGCTTCTGGTATAAGAGTCAAGGGTCAAGGGTCAAGAATGAATGGCACTAAGAAAAGATACAGCCCTTGCTCTGACTGGTTAAGAGCCTGGGGGCTGGGAACCCATTCTGGGAGGCTCCGCCTCCACTAGCTTGACAAGAGGCAGAGCCTCTTTAAACACTTCCCAGCCTGGGGGCTGGGAACGAGATGACACAAGCCTTTGGGCTTTTCTTAGTGCCATTCGGTCAAGAATCAAGATTTTTTGGACTTTTGACCTTTGACTCTGGACAACCTCTGGCGTTAAAAATATGACACTTGCGTAAGTCCTGGTTAAGACACCACTTACTTGAAAACAAAATCAAAATGCCTAACGGTCATTACGATGTCATCATCATTGGTACGGGTGCAGGTGGTGGAACTCTAGCAAATATCCTGGCACCAAGTGGAAAGAAAATTTTAGTTTTAGAGCGGGGGACTTTTCTTCCTAAAGAAAAAGCCAATTGGGATTCCAAAGAAGTTGTTCAAAAAGACCGCTATCGAACCTCCGAAGTGTGGTACGACAAAGACAACAAACCAGTGCGTCCATATACACACTATTTCGTTGGTGGCAATACCAAATTTTACGGCAGTGCACTGTACCGATTTCGTGAACGAGACTTTGAAAAAGTCATTCATCGAGATGGTATTTCACCAGAATGGCCCTTAAAATACCAGGACTTTGCTCCTTATTACACTCAAGCTGAAAGACTTTACGAAGTACATGGTCAGCGAGGTTTTGACCCGACTGAACCCCCAAGTAGTGAAGATTATCCCTTTCCACCAATCAGCCACGAACCATACATTCAACAAATCAACTATGCTCTTAAAGATAAAGGCTTTCATCCTTCTTACCAACCCCTTGGAATCAAGCTCAATGAAGTCAATCGGTTTTTAAGTGCTTGTATTCGTTGTGATACTTGCGATGGTTTTCCGTGTTTGATTGATGCCAAAGCAGATGCTGACCTTAACGGGGTACGTCCAGCAATGGTCTATCCGAATCTGACTTTGCTCACCGAAGCCAAAGTCTTGCGCTTGCAGACTAATGCATCAGGTCGCCAGATTACAGGCGTAGAAACAGAAATTGCAGGCAACAGCCAGATATTTTCAGGGGAGATAGTTGTTGTTGCTTGTGGTGCAATCAACTCAGCAGTATTGTTGCTCAAATCTGCCAATGACCAACATCCAGACGGATTAGCAAATAGTTCTAATCTGGTGGGGCGCAATTACATGGCCCATAAGTTTGGGGGAGTCGTGGCTTTGAGCATAAAACCCAATCCGGTAGTTTATACCAAAACACTTGCTGTCAATGATTTTTATTGGGGAGAAAAAGATTTTGATTACCCAATGGGAAACATCCAATTAGCTGGCAAAATCACTGAAGACAGAGCTGCCGTTTATCGACCACCTTTTATGCCCACCGGAGTAGCTAAGGCAGTGGCAAAGCGTGCTCTTGCTTGGTTCATCACAACTGAAGATTTGCCAGTTCCCAATAATCGCGTGCGTGTCAAAGATGAGAAAATTTTTCTCGATTATACCAATAACAATGAAGAAGCATTTAACCGTTTAATCAAGCGCTGGAAGCAAGTTTTAAAGTCTATTGACCCATTTTCAGTTTATGTAAGTACAAAAATGTCTTTGAAAGAAGTTGGACATCAGTGTGGTACTTGCCGTTTTGGTGAAGACCCTAAAACTTCTGTACTTGATGTTAATTGTCGTACTCATGACGTTGATAACCTTTACGTTGTTGATGGAAGCTTTTTTCCGTCTAGCGCTGCTTTGAACCCAACGCTAACGATTGTGGCGAACGCTTTGAGGGTTGGAGAGCATCTTATTGAAAGACTAAAATGATTGATTTACGTAGCTAATTAGCATGGGCTACTGTGTCAGCATTCAATAGAAAAACCACTTTCTCGTAATTATCGAAATCCGAAATTTTAAACATAAATATTGCCGAATTTAAAACTAAAAATAGACCTCTTCCCTTTCAAAAAAATGCCTAACGGTCATTACGATGTCATCATCATTGGTACGGGTGCAGGTGGTGGAACTCTAGCAAATATCCTGGCACCAAGTGGAAAGAAAATTTTAGTTTTAGAGCGGGGGACTTTTCTTCCTAAAGAAAAAGCCAATTGGGATTCCAAAGAAGTTGTTCAAAAAGACCGCTATCGAACCTCCGAAGTGTGGTACGACAAAAAAGGCAAAGCAATACATCCACTTACGCACTATTTCGTTGGTGGCAATACCAAGTTTTACGGCAGCGCACTGTACCGATTTCGTGAACGAGACTTTGAAAAAGTCATTCATCAAGATGGTATTTCACCAGAATGGCCCTTAAAATACCAGGACTTTGCTCCTTACTACACTCAAGCTGAAAGACTTTACGAAGTACATGGTCAGCGAGGTTTTGACCCGACTGAACCCCCAAGTAGTGAAGATTATCCCTTTCCACCAATCAGCCACGAACCATACATTCAACAAATCAACTATGCTCTTAAAGATAAAGGCTTTCATCCTTCTTACCAACCCCTTGGAATCAAGCTCAATGAAGTTAATCGGTTTTTAAGTGCTTGTATTCGTTGTGATACTTGCGAAAGCTTCCCGTGTTTTCTCGATGCCAAAGCTGATGCTGACGTTAATGGTGTACGTCCAGCAATGGCCTATCCGAATCTGACTTTGCTCACCGAAGCCAAAGTCTTGCGCTTGCACACTAATGCATCAGGTCGCCAGGTTACAGGCGTAGAAGCAGAAATTGCAGGCAACAGCCAGATGTTTTCAGGGGAGATAGTTGTTGTTGCTTGTGGTGCAATCAACTCAGCAGTATTGTTGCTCAAATCTGCCAATGACCAACATCCAGACGGATTAGCAAATAGTTCTAATCTGGTGGGGCGCAATTACATGGCCCATAAATATGCGGCGGTGGTGGCTTTGAGCATGAAACCCAATCCTCTAGTTTTTCCTAAAACACTTGCTGTCAATGATTTTTATTGGGGAGAAAAAGGTTTTGATTACCCAATGGGAAATGTGCAATTAACCGGCAAAATCAGTGAGGAGAAAGCTGCCATTAATGGACTACCTTTTGTGCCTAGGGGAATATATAAAGCCGTGGCAGATCGTGCAGTTGGTTGGTTTTTGATGACTGAAGACTTGCCAGATTCCAATAATCGCGTGCGTGTCAAAGATGAGAAAATTTTTCTCGATTATACCAATAACAATGAACAAGCATTTAACCGTTTAATCAAACGCTGGAAGCAAGTTTTAAAATCTATCGAATCAGATAAAAAAAATGGCTCATCTTCACTTTATATTACGACAAAGTTTTCCTTAAAAGATGTTGGGCATCAGTGTGGTACTTGCCGTTTTGGTGAAGATCCCCAAACTTCTGTACTTGATATAAATTGCCGCACCCATGACATTGATAACCTTTACGTTGTTGATGGGAGCTTTTTCCCGTCTAGTGCCGCTTTGAACCCAACGTTAACAATTATAGCGAACGCTTTGCGGGTTGGAGAGCATCTTATTGAAAGACTAAAATGATTGATTTACGCAGCTAATTAAAATGGGCATCTAATAAGGTAATGACCTTCTAAAAATCGTTTAAATCCAAAACTTTAAACATAAATATTGCCGGATTTAAAACTCACATCTATCTATGCTGTCGAAAAAATAATCGGAGTGAAATCAATGATATTTGATTGGCTGATCATAGGGGCGGGATACTCAGCCTGTATAATGGCTGAACGGATAGCGACTCAGTTAGGTCAGAGAGTACTAATTGTAGAACAACGAGATCACATTGGCGGAAATGCCTACGATTACTACAACGAACATGGCATCCTAGTTCATAAATATGGGCCGCACATCTTTCATACTAAGTCGAAGAAAGTTTGGGATTATCTATCCCAATTTACGGAATGGAGACACTATTATCATCATGTGCTTGGAGTGATAGAGGGAAAGAAAGTCCCTATTCCTTTTAATTTAAATTCCCTCTATGCACTGTTTCCGCCAAAATATGCAGAGAAGCTAGAAAATTTACTTTTAGAAAACTTTGGTTTTGGAGTCAAAGTACCAATTTTGAAACTGCGTGAGAGTACCAGCGGAGAATTAACTTTTCTAGCTGATTACATTTATGAAAATGTCTTTCTCCACTACACCATGAAACAATGGGGGGTGAAACCAGAGGAACTTGATCGAGGAGTTACAGGACGTGTTCCAGTTTACATCAGTCGGGATAACCGTTACTTTCAAGACCCCTACCAAGCTATGCCCAAGCTAGGGTATACCGAAATGTTCCGTCGGATGTTGGCTCATTCCAATATTAAAGTACTGTTGAACACAGATTACCGCGAGATTATCAACGACGTTAAGTTTAATCGGATACTCTGCACTGGGTCAATTGATACTTTTTTTGATTACATGTATGGAGAATTGCCCTATCGAAGTCTGCGCTTTCAATTTGACACTTTAGATCAGGAATTGTATCAAGAGGTTGGTACAGTTAATTACCCTAACGACTACGACATTACCCGGATTACTGAGCAGAAGTATTTGTCGGGACAAACCTCCGCCAAAACTACTTTGGTGATGGAATATCCTCAAGCTTATATACCAGGAAAAAATGACCCATATTACCCTATTCTCAACGAAGACAACCGCGATCGCCTGAGCTTATACCTCAAAGAAGCAGAGAAACTCAACGGAACTGTATTGTTTGCTGGGCGACTTGGAGACTACAAATACTATGACATGGATCACGCAGTGGTTCGGGCACTGGGTTTGTTTGAGAAAGAAATAGCAAATTTAAAGTAGAAAAATCATATTTAACAAACAACACACCATAAAGAAGACTAATGGAACCATTATCATTGCGATCGCATCCCAACAAAAAGTTTCAGATTAATGTTGTAACTGCATGGTATGGTGGAGCACATTACGCCACCTGTTATGCAATACGCTCCATAATTGAGCAGCAAAAACTACCTTGGGATGTAAGGATTACGGATGTAGACGAACTGGTAGAAAGCCTTACAAAAGAACAAAAGATTGTGGATATCTATAAGCTGCTATCAGGAGTGACAGGAGGTGAATTATACAACAAGGTGCTGAAAAATGGTTGGACATGGCTTTTCCCGCTAATCGTGAGCCTAGATAAACTACTTTTTAGACTTAATTACAATGTCGGTGTCGAGTTTTTTGCGGAATATTGGCGTCAGCAACAGCCAGATTTAGTTATTTCTTTATTACCTTTGTATAACAAAGGACTATGGGAAAGCTTACAGAAGGGAAAACCAGACACCCCCTTAGTGACCATTTGTCTGGATTTTGCCGATTCTCCACCTGGTTTTTATATAGAACCAGAAACTGGAAATTATATTGTCTGTGGAACCCAAAAAGCAGTCGAGCAAGCTAATGCTTTAGGAGTGCAACCAGAGCGAATTATCCAAACTTCAGGAATGATTATTCACCCCCGCTTTTACGAACCTCTTGCAGGCGATACCTGCGGCGGGCTAGACCTACGCCGTACTGAAAGAGAACGTTTAGGTTTAGACCCAGACTGTCTTACAGGAATTGTATTATTCGGGGGGTTTGGTTCTAAAGTAATGCTAGAAATTGCCAAGCGTCTGGAGTGTTTTCAACAAAAGCTACAACTCATCTTTATTTGCGGACACAATGAAGAACTAGCTTTGGCTCTAAATGAGAGCAAAGGTATCCAGAAGAGGTTTGTCACTAGCTTTACTACAGACATTCCGTACTATATGCATCTTTGCGATTTTTTTATTGGTAAACCAGGCCCTGGTAGCCTCAGCGAGGCACTGGTTATGAAATTACCAGTCATTGTAGAACGTAATTTTGCCACACTACCACAGGAACGATACAACACTGAATGGATTCAACACAAGGAGGTAGGTTTGGTACTCCGCAGTTTTCGGGATATTGTTGGGGCAGTTGAAAAGTTTCTTCAACCGGAAAATTTTGCTCACTACCGTGCAAATGTCGCCGCTGTGAACAATCAAGCTGTGTTTGAAATTCCTGATATTTTGCAGCGGATTCTGACTACTAACGCCCAAACAACAGCGACAGAATTACTCCAGCAGAGGTAGTGACAGCCATGAATCAAAGTCGTGTGCAAGCGATCACACTCGGAGCAATGTGTTTCGCCATGTTTATGACTAATCTCGACGATACGGTCATAAATGTGGCACTTCCCAAAATTCAGATGAGTTTGGGTTCTGGTGTGTCGGGATTGCAGTGGATTCTTAACGCCTATACCTTGCCTGCTGCTAGTCTAGTCTTGACGAGTGGAACATTGGGCGATATTTACGGGCGTAAGCGAGTTTTTCTGACAGGATTAGTCATTTTCACCATCGCTTCTATAATTTGCGGTTTTGCTCCCAATCTAAATATTTTGATTGCTGGGCGAGTTCTTCAGGGAATTGGTGCTGCTGCTTTAATTCCAATTTCTTTGTCTATCCTGACGCATACATTCCCTGAGCCGAAGGAACAGGCTAAAGCGATTGGTTTGTGGTCTGCGGTGTCAGGACTTGCTTTAGTTGCAGGGCCTTTGGTGGGTGGACTATTAGTAGATAGTTTGGGGTGGCAAAGTATTTTCTTTTTGAATGTACCACTTGGTGCGATCGCCTTTGCTATATCTTCCCGTGTTGTTCCAGTGATCAATCCGAAAAAGCAAAGTCTTGATTTGCCAGGTTTGGTACTCAGTATCGTCTTTTTAGCTGCTCTCACCTATACACTGACTGAGAGCAACAACGGAATATGGCAATCTCCACTGGTTGTGTGGCTGCTAACAATTGCCGGACTCAGTTTTGTAGCATTTTTGGTTGTTGAGTCTTACAGCAGCCATCCGATGTTGCCACTACATTTGTTTCGCAACCCAACTTTTACTGTAGTCAATTTCGTCTCGATTTTGCTCTTTTTCACGATCATCAGTTTGCTGTTCATTTTCAGCCTTTTCTTGCAGCAAGTGCAGGGTTATTCAGCAGCAGCAGCTGGTGTACGTTTCTTGCCGATGAACGCAGCTTTTGTGACCGCATCGCTCTTTTCCGGATGGATTGCGGCTCGCCTTGGGTGGCGCTTTACCATGACGACGGGACTGATATTGGCAAGTATAGCTACATTGTTGTTTACCCAAATCAATGCCGATACTGAGTATGCAAAAATCTTGTGGAGCCTCATGCTCTCAGGCTTTGGCAGTGGTTTGACACTCCCACCTTTAACAGCAGCAGCTCTAAATTCAGCACCCTCAAGCAAAGCGGGAATTGCCTCAGCGCTACTGAATATGAGTACCAGAATCGGCGGTGTCTTGGGAATTGCTATACAAGGAACGATTCTTACACAATGGCTGACTTTAGACTTGAAGCGATCGCTAATGTCTTGGAATTTACCTTACAATCTTCAGGAGCGACTGATCGCTGATGCTTTACACGGTGGAGCTAAAGTTCCCAGTGACCTCCCAACTAATATTTCTTTGCTTGCTTGGCATCAAGCATTTGGCAATGCCTTCGTTTCAGGACTTCACGCTGCGGTACTAGTAGCAAGTGTTGCTCTTTTAGTTGGGGCAATATTAATTCTGGTCTTTGTTCCATCGACTTTTAATCAATCTTCTACTTATAAAAAATGAGAAAGACAGAGAGGTTAAGAGAGGTTAAATGTATAAAAGTTTTTCACCCAACGTAAATTACGCCTCCATTGGCAAATTGTATTTCCAAACAATTCAAATCCTTGAAACTTAGAGGTAAAACAAAATGGCTGATTTCAATCTTATTGTCTCACTATTTACTCCTGGCAGCGATCTAGCTACAGGAGACCCTAATGCAGAGTTTGAAGCCGTTTTTGCACGGGCTGGCAACGATGTTATTTACGCTTACGATCCTGGAGCAAACAATAATGAAAAGCGAAATATTGATTTTCTGTTTGGTGACATATTTGATAATTCACAAGCAGAGTATGAAATCATTGTAAATATTCAAAATACTCAGCAAGGTGGTAATCCCTTACTGATTCTGGATAGGGATATACCATCAATAGGGGCAGATAGATTTGTGCTTGGCGATGAGAATCGACCCTACTATACAGATAATAGCGGACTCTCAGATTCTTTAATAAAAAAGAACTTTCTTGGTTTAAATGAGTTTGCTGTAATTTATGATTTTAGCCCTGCTCAAGATACCATACAACTCAATGGAAAACCGGAAGACTATCGAATAGTAGAAGTTAATGGATTAAAGGTTGAAGGAATCGCACAACCTTTTTCTGGAAAGGCAATCTTTTCGCTACAACAAGGAAAACCTGATCTCGTTGGTTATGTAATTTCAAAGCCGGAAGTTGATTTAAATTTAAATGACAAATATTTCAAATTTGTCGGTAACAAACCACAAACCAAACCTAGTATCAAAAAGATTAGTCAATTAGGGACTACTGGTATAGATTTCAGCCTTGCTGCTGCTACAGATAGTTCAGGCAATGTTTACATAACAGGATCTACTAGTGGAGCATTGCAAGGAACTAATAAAGGTTCTACAGATGTCTGGGTAGCTAAATATGACAATAAAGGGAAGCAGTCGTGGCTTAAGCAAATTGGCTCTGCCGGTGCTGAGTCAGCCTATGCCGTCGTTACAGATAGTCAGGGTAATTTCTACCTCGCAGGACTCACGGGAGGCGATTTATTTTCCCCTAAAGAGTCAGAAACTCAGGATGCTTGGGTAGCTAAATATGACAGCAATGGCAATGTTTTGTGGAGTAAGCAGATTGGAGTTAAATCGACTGGAGGTTATGCTAACAGTGCTTTTGGACTCGATGTAGATAAAGCAGGCAATGTTTACATATCCGGATTAGCAATTAAGGAAAATACAAGAAGAGATATCTTCAATTTTAATGTTCAAGATGATTCTTGGGTGACGAAGTTAGACAGCAGTGGCAACCAGCAGTGGTTTAGAGAAGTTGGAAGTTTTTTCTTTGACGAATGTTATGACGTAGCCGTCGATAATGCAGGTAACTCTTATCTGACAGGATGGACTCAGGGCTTAGTAAAAGAATCAGACCCATCACGACAACTTTCCAAATACGATGCCTGGTTAACAAAGGTGAACTCTACTGGTGAAGTGCAGTGGACTCAACAGTTTGGCAGCAAAAATGAAGGTCTTGATTTTGCATGGGCTGTTGATACTGATAGTAAGGGCAATATCTACACTACAGGATGGACAACAGGTGAGTTAGGAATAAAGGATCAAAAAAGTAGTAAATCCGAGTCTTACGATATTTGGCTAACTAAATTTAGTCCAGATGGAACTCAGCAGTGGGCTAAACAGTTTGGCTCTAAAGGTGACGATGGCACCTTTTTATCCGACATGGAAATCGACTCAAAAGATAATATCTTCTTGACGGGATATACCAACGATAAGTTAGGAAAAGGCACTAAAGACTCATCTTATAACGCCTGGGTAGCAAAGTTCGACACCGAAGGTAGCAATAAGTGGATTCAACAGTTTGGCAGCAAAAACAATCTTGATTACCCTACAGGTCTTAGTGTTGATAGTTCTGACAAGCTTTATGTAACTGGATTTACTGAAGGCTTTTTAGGGAGCAGTAGTGCGGGAGCTAATGGCGCAGGTGTAGATGGTTGGTTAGCTGAGTTGGATGCAAATAAAGGAAACTTGAAAAAATTTACTGGCAATGCTAAGAATGTCGTTAGCGTTCAAAACCCTAGTGCAATCCCTGTTACTGATGTCAGTACTGAGCTTGTGACTGACGAAAAACTCCCCACTGGAGATAATCGCATTAACCCTGCTGCGGGGATAAGTATTAATAGCACTAGCACTAACTCTACTTTGGCGAGAAGTGCTAGCACCGACACTACACTCAACTATGGACAAATCGTTTCTGGTCTTGCAGGTGTATTTGACTCTAATGCTAAAAACTCTTTTAATACAGTCTTGTCTGAGGGAGTTGCTAGTGGTAATGCCCCCTTCCTTAATAGTAATGATTTGAACTTTTTACAAGCGTAAATTTTGAGTGGTGTGTTGGAGAGGTATGAAAAACTCCATCCACAAGGGGATGGAGTTTTTGGGCATGGGGAGCTCGGGCCCCCTCCAATACGGTTCAGTTAAGGCTAAAAATCATGTAAATTAAGCATTGTTCCCAAGCATGGAAGTTGAGTGTGGTGCATCTCAAGGATTTCTCGTTGGTGTCTCCTGATATACAAACTGAGGAACTGC